>NZ_JBHIPW010000049.1:0-9131 GCF_042196265.1 Bartonella sp. AP1QHHD | reverse complement strand
AGGTGGTCTGAAAATGGCTGTTTAAAGAAAAAATCTATATATTTCAATACGCTAAACACAAAAAGTGGTGCCGCATGCCGGATTCGAACCAGCGACCCCATCATTACGAATGATGTGCTCTACCAACTGAGCTAATGCGGCATAGGTTTGTAAGTCAATGAAACAAAACTAATTTGAGGGTAATAGCTAAAAGTACGTATAAAAGCAAGAATGCATTTTTTCAATAATTTATACATATGATAATAATTTGAAGGAGAAGTATGTAAAAGTCAGAGGAAAGTATTCTTTGACCTTAATGCTATAAAATGCTTTCCAATTTACGATAGCACTTAAATTAAGAAGCTGGGAATGTAGATCTTTAGGATGAAAAATGGTGTCAAGATAACTTAGTAAAGATAAAAACATTTTCTGATTCTTAAGAAAGAAATTTGTTGTATAAGTGATTGGGAAAATAAAGATCATCATAAACCTTTTATAATGTGCAAATAAGATGAGTAGAATTATTTGAAAAGTTACTTCTCATTTTTATGGGAAGAATAAAGGGAGGAGGATTAATAAAATTAATCACGTTTTTTTATTTAAGAGGGAGTAAAAATCATGTCGGATGAAGATCGGCTGATAGAACTAGAAATGAAGCTAGTTTACCAAGAAAAATTCATTGAGGAACTTTCTCGAGTGGTAACTGATCAATGGAAAAGTTTGGATGAGATATCTAAAAAAGTTGATGTTTTAGCGAAACGATTTTCAGATTTAAAAGAACAGAGTGTGACTGAAGCTGTTATTTTACCATTTTCTCAATAGAGAGAAGATGCTTAAAATTTTTCTGCTAATAGTCTCTTGGATTTTTTTAGATGTAATAGGGTGGATGTCACAATGGGAGTAAGATGCGAAATATTCTTTATTACAATTGCAATTATTTACAGATTGGTTTTTGTTTAACGCATTTTGTTAGACTTGTAGAATAATTTTTATAAGCTTCTTCATTAATTTCAAGAAGTTCCAATTTTATAAGGAGTGCTGATATTAGAAGACGTTTTTTTATATGTGATTTCTAGTACTAAAATTAAGAAAAGTTTTTGTAGAGTATAAAGGAACATCCATAAAAATATATGAACTTCAATATGTTAAGTTTTTTCTGTACAGAGTTTTCTATAGATGGGAGTTAGGTTTATTCGCTAGTTTTTATTAAATTGATACAAATGAAGTAATGTTATCATTATCTATAGAAATCATAAGTGAGCCCGTATAATTTATAACTGAGCGCATATATTTATAATAAAGCGTTTTAATCCATTCTGATGATCAAATGATTTTCAGTTGTTTTAATAGGGTGAGGTGCTCTAAGCGATACCTGTTGTGTATAGTACAGAGAGCTCTAGAAGTTTTTTTCAAGATCAAATGTACTCTTCGTTATATGTATATGATATTTTGTGAAAAGGCTTTTGTTTTTCGTAATTTAAGATACAAAATACTATTGCTAAAGCACCAAAGATAGACCATGCGGGTAAATAAGTGAGAGTAATGCAAATTGAGGACAGAAAATCAGGCATTACCTTGCATAGAGATTGATTAAGGTGATAGATATCTGTTTGCAGAAGGCTTGTTAAAATTTTATTAAAGGGGGTTGTTGTCCAATGTGATGTGATTACAGAGTGTGTGTTATCAATGACCAATGCTATAATGGTTAGTGTAACGAAAATGAAGGACATTAATTTAAATAAAGGGTGGAGCATATTTTTTCTTAAAACTTCAACGGGACATACGTATAATGCACAAAAAAATAAGGAGTTGCATTATGATAAGAAAATAAGTTTACGTTTGTTTTGTGTTTTTTGAAAGAGGTGCCTAATTTTTCAATAAAAGTTGAGGTTAGGTTCAACAAAAGTAGTGAGGCATGATGTCTGAAAAAAAGCACGAGGAATTGAAGCGTAGCCTTCAAAATCGCCATATTCAAATGATTGCTTTGGGTGGCGTTATTGGGACAGGACTTTTTTATGGGTCAACCGAGGCAATTCAATTAGCTGGCCCCTCAGTTATTTTATCTTATCTTGTCGGCGGGCTTATTATGTATTTCATTATGCGAATGCTTGGTGAAATGTCAGTAGAAGAACCGTCTTCAGGAGCATTTAGTTTTTTTGCTTATAAATATTGGGGGAGATTAGCTGGTTTCATAACAGGTTGGAATTATTGGTTTCTTTATATTCTTGTGAGCATGGCTGAACTTACAGTGATAGGGTTTTACCTTGATCATTGGATTTTGATTGATCATTGGAAGGCATCTTTCATTGTTCTTTTATTTGTTACATTTGTTAATTTGTTTAATGTTCGTTTTTATGGAGAATTTGAATTTGCTTGCGCTTTGATCAAAGTGGCTGCTGTTATTGGTATGATTATTTTTGGAATTTTTCTCATTGTCACTGGACTAGGGGAAAATCAAGCGAATATTCATTATCTTTGGGACCATGGCGGTTTTTTTCCTTATGGAGCAGTAGGGGTTGTTTTAGCAACTTCTGTAGTAATGTTTTCTTTTGGAGGAACAGAGCTTATTGGTATTGCTGCTGGAGAGGCATTTAATCCACAAAAAACAATTCCAGCGGCTATTCGTCAAGTTATGTGGAGGATTATAATTTTTTATACTGGTTCTATCAGCATTATTATGATAATCAGCCCTTGGAATATGATTGGAAAAAATGGTAGTCCTTTTGTCACAATTTTCGAGACTATAGGAATTCCTGCTGCTGGTCATATTTTGAATTTTGTGGTGATTATGGCTGCTATTTCTGTTTACAATAGTGGCATTTATTCTAATGGCCGTATGCTTTATAGTTTAGCTGTACAAAAAAATGCACCACATATTTTTAGTAAACTGAGTGCTGCTCGTGTTCCTTATATTGCTATCCTTTTTTCATCATTCTGTACGGTGTTGATTGTCGTTGTTAATGCTCTTGTTCCTGATAATAGTTTCATGCGGATCATGGCTCTTGCAACTGCAGCAGCAGTGATTACTTGGGCTATTATTGTTATTGTTCATTTGAAATTTCGCAATGCCCATAAGAACAGAAAAGGCAACTTTACTTATGCGTTTGGTTTATATCCTTACGCTAACTATCTTTGTCTCTGCTTTCTTGCTTTATTATTTTGCATTATGTTTATCAGTGGTTTTGGGCAAAATGGATTGATGACTCGACTTTTTGATATGATAGGAATAAGCGTGCCTTTTCTTGAAACATATATTCCTGTACAGATGCCTGATATGAGTTTGGCAGTCATTATTATTCCTCTATGGTGCTTATTATTACTTTTAGGTTATAAACTGAAACGATAGAGAAAGAAGAGCTAATAAAAGGGATTGATTGGAATAAATCTTGGGGACTATAAAATTTGATGAGGTAACACAAGTTTTTGGCGATTTGTGTGTTTTAAGAAATATTACTGTACAGCTTACCGAAAAACGAATTGCTGTTATAGGTGCGAATGGTTCTGGAAAAAGTACATTTGTTCGTCTTATTAATGGACTCCAATTACCATCTCACGGTTTTGTAAGCGTTGATGGGCTTGATACCAAGCGCGATGCAAAAGCAGTAAAGCGTAAAGTTGGATTTGTATTTCAGAATCCCGATAATCAGATTGTTTTACCATTAGTTGAAGAGGATTTATCCTTTGGTCTCAAAAATTTAAAGCTTAATAAAGATGAAATTAAGGAGCGTGTAGATGAAATTTTACAACGCTATGAACTTCAAGATTTCAGAAATCACGCTGTCCATTTATTAAGTGGTGGGCAAAAACAACTCGTTGCTATTTCCGGTGTAGTTGCAATGAAACCAGACTACATTATTTTTGATGAGCCGACAACATTACTTGATTTGCGAAATAAGCATCGCGTTACGCAAGTGATAGAAGAATTACCACAAACGGCAATAGTTGTATCGCATGATTTGGAGTTTTTGAAAAAGTTTGATAGAGTGCTGGTTTTTGATAAGGGGGAGATAGCAATTGATGATGTACCTTTTGTTGCTATCAAGGAGTATATAAGAAGAATGTCATGATCGGTTTATATATTCCAAGGGATACGTTTATTCATAGGTTAAGTCCTGGAGTTAAGTTATTATTTCTTACGGCGTGTGGAACTTTTATAATAATGGTTTCTTCCATAGCGCTTCTTGGGTTATTTTTGTTGTTGATCATCTTATTCTATAGAGTCGCCAAGGTTCCTTTCAAAACTGCGATAAAGCAATTTAAATCGATGGGATTGCTTTTAGTTCTTCTATTTGTATTTCAAACTATTTTTAGCGGTTGGCTTACGGGGGGTGAGGTCATATTACGTCTTGTTATCCTCTTTTCTTTATCATCACTTATTTCATTCACAACAAAAGTTTCAGATATGGTGGATGCAATTGAAGCAGGACTCCAGCCCTTTCGTTGTTTTGGTATAAATCCATCAAAAATGAGTATGGTTATCTCTATGGCGATCAGGTTTATTCCTCTTTTGAGTGAAAAGTTTAATGAGGTACATGAAGCACAGCAAGCACGGGGACTTAACACTAACATTGTCGCTCTTGCGATACCTTTAATTATACGAACCATAAGAATGGCTTCAGAAGTGGCTGAAGCATTGGAAGCGCGTTCTTATGATGCTGATACCATTGATACAGCATCTCATAATAATCAAAGTTTTTTATAGTGAAAGAAGAATCAAATGAATACAAAAGATTTAGTTTATATTGCCTTATTTGCCGCTGTTTATGCTATTTTGGGCCTTTTCCCTTCTATTTATCTTCCTTTTCTTCTAGGGATACCTATTACAGCTCAATCGATGGGACCGATGCTAGCAGGGTCTATTCTTGGGGCAAAAAGGGGTGCTTTAGCGTCACTCCTTTTTCTTGTTCTTGTTGCGATTGGATTACCTCTGTTGCCTGGTGGTCGCGGTGGGATCAGTGTCTTTTCAGGGATTGCAAGTGGTTATTTAATAGGTTTTCCATTTGCCGCATTTTTTATTGGTTTAATGGTAGAATTGTTTTGGCAGCGGTTAAATTTTATAATATTATTTGTGATAAATACTGTCGGTGGCATTGGGATAGTTTATTCTTTTGGTGTTCCATGGACAGCTTATATGACCAAAGTTTCTTTACTGAATGTTTTAATGGCTTCATCAGTTTTTTTGATAGGCGATTGTTTAAAAGCGTTGATTGCATCCTTTATTGCACTCGCGATTAAAAGATCTGTTCCTCTCATTCATTCAAAGCATAATAACTAAAATAAATGCATTATTTTGTTATGCTGTTGTTATATAATATTCGTATATCACTATTATTGAATTTAACTATAGTAATTTATGATGTATTTAAACATAATCTAATATGATTCATATAAGTGATATTATTAAAATAAATTATTATAGTATTTTTCTCTATATCTAAGGCATTTAAAGTGTACTTTTATAAATCTGATACTTTTTATTAATTGTACAACAATAACGAAAGCTTTTCCCTAGTGAAGGAATAATTCAGTGAATACAAAAGATTTAGTTTATATTGCTTTATTCGCCGCTATTTACGCTGTTTTGAGTCTTTTTCCTCCTATTTATCTTCCTTTTTTGCTGGGTGTCCCTATTACAGCTCAGTCTATGGCTCCGATGTTAGCAGGCTCTATACTTGGAGCGAAAAGGGGAGCTTTAGCATCACTTCTTTTCCTTGCTCTTATTGCGATTGGGTTACCTCTATTGCCTAGTGGTCGTGGTGGAATTAGTGTTTTTTCAGGAGTTACGAGTGGTTATCTGATTAGTTTTCCATTTGCTGCATTTTTTATTGGCTTTATGGTAGAATTATTTTGGCAGCGGTTAAATTTTATAATATTATTTGTGATAAATACTGTGGGTGGCATTGGGATAGTCTATTCTTTTGGAATACCATGGGTAGCGTATATGACACAGGTTCCTTTGCTGACAGTTTTAATAAGTTCATTAGGTTTTTTGGTTAGTGGTTTCTTGAAAGTGCTGATTGCATCCTTTGTTGCGTTGACTATTAAAAAAACCGTTCCTCTCATTCATTCGGAAAAAGGGGCAGTTCTGTACTGAAGAACAAGTTTTTCCAAATGTATGTAGATTAAAAAGCATCACGGAATACCATTTTGTTTTGTCTACTTTTTTATTGGTATTTTTCTGCATAGCTCTCAGAGGTAGCCATACGAAAATTGAATGTTTCGGCACCAAAATTCATTTTTGCTTTCAGGAGCAGCCCCTAAATAGCCAATTAATATTATTTTATTTAACAGGCTTGTAAGTTTTATTCGATTTGCATATTATATGCATAAAGCCTTAGAATAATTTATTATTTTTTAATATTTTTAGTTAATTAAGCACTAATTTTTAAAGTATTAAATTATATTAATTGTACAAAAACATGGATAATTAAGTGTTCATCTAAAACTCTTGATGTATATAATACCCTTATAAATGTATTAATATAAGGTATAAAAATAAGATTTGAACGGGATGAAGCTAAAACAAAAGGTAATCTTAGAAAGCACCGTGTAAAGTTTTGAAATAGCTGCATATGTTTTTTCTGATCTATTCTCCATGGCTAAACAAGACCGTATTGAAAATGGAGAGTATGGTTAGCAAGCTTTAGTGCTTGTGGAGGTTTTTTATTACTATTCGTAGCGCATACTGTCCATGACGATAAAGATGGCATAGAGGTAATCCGTATTATTTCAGCACGGCGAGCCAATTTGAAAGAAAGGAAACGTTATAAAGAAGAAAGTTCGTTATGAAATTGAGGTAGGTAACTTATCAGCCTTGACAGATGAACAGAGAGTTGAAATTGATAAATTGGCTGTAATGTCGGATAGTGCAATTGATCATAGAGATATTCCGTCACTCAATGATGTGTTCTGGAAAAACGCCGTTTTCAATCCATTCTATAAATCACCCAAAACTGTTACAACAGTGCGTGTGGATTCAGACGTGCTAGCGTGACTTTAAAAGTCAAGGGAAAGGATATCAAATGCGGATTAACGCCATTTTACGTGATGCCATGCTTCGTTCAATGCGTTGACCTCTTTCCTGCGACAAAGAGTATCAAACTGCTTTCGATAGTTTTTTTATCTCCTTGTTGATTTCATCTATGAACGTTGAGAAGAGACAACGCCATTTAATCTAAACAGTTTTATAAAATCGGAAATATTACTATGGCTTTTTAACTGAGCACTGTAGTGTGTAAATAGATATGTTTATTAAACTGCGTGTATGTAACATAAGAAACAATACACAAACTAAAAAGGAATACCAAAGAGCAATATCTGAGTACTAAAGTACAGTATCCAATGGAAAAGAAAGCTTGTACTTCACGTACTTAGAGATGACAGGTAAAAAAACAGTTTCTTTATAACTATTTGGAAAAATTAAAACGATAAGCGCTAAACTTATTAGTTTTAAGAGTCTGTGCAAATACTGTTGTAAATCACGTGTTAGTTTCACCCAACCTGTTGTATCATCATCTTTATATTTTGGGGTGCTCTGCAATTCAGAAGGAATATTAGAATTGCATAAAATTGCAAAAACCGTTGTGACTATTACCAAAGAAACAGATGCGAATGTCAAAATACTCTGAATAAAGTCAAGATTTTTTTAATTCCTAAAAAACATAAAAATATAAAAGTTATAATGCCAAACAAGGTTCTTAGCTGCTTATTTGTAAATATATTTATTTCCTGTGGAAAAATTATGATCTCAATTTCTTAAATTATTTTCTGATATAAAAATACAATCTATCTTTTATTTTAATAGCAATGTCTTCTATTGCATCCAGTTGCTTTTAATATTTTAGTTAACCTCGTTTATGATTTATCTATAGTTGATGATAGCTTTAAACACAGAGCTCCATAATCCCAAACTCTCGCTTGCATTTTGATACCCAAATCCACCTTTCAAAAAAGCCCATAGCACTGGCAACCCTTTCATAAAGATTAAAGAAAAGCTCTGTTATTTCAAAAATACATGAAAGTGACTCATAACTGCCGCAACATTTTTTGTGCTGATGCTGGCTATTCATGTTTTAAAAAACAAATATTTTGAAATTCGTGTATCCTAAAATCCTTAATTTGTATTAATGGATTTATTTACTTTATAAATTTGATACTATAGAGCCATTTTGGCTTTTAGAAATATATTGTACATTAAAAAAACTTTTTAATCACTCTTTAAATGCATATCCAATCCAAAAATGATCAGCACTTTTCACTATTTTGCTATTTTTTAGAAATCTATTTTAAACTCTCCTATTATTAGTTCATGAAGAGTTTTGGTTCGTGAAAGAAGATCTTTTTCAATCTCTTCACAATACTTAGAAAAATCTGTTGCTTTTGGAATGATTTTTTTAGACATGCTTTCTACGTTGCTCTGCAAAATGCGTTTTAAGGACTCTTTCAAAATCAATAAGGAAATACCTTTGAGTTCAGTTTGATAAGCTTGAGAAGAGGTGTCATCGTCCATATCTTTTCGCTTGTGGAAGCTACCACAAGAGAACAAGCGAAAAAAGTATTAGAGATATCATCATTTGAAGCTTTTACAGCAATAAACCTGTGAAGCCATAGGCAAGTCTCAAGTGCATTTTCTTCATTCGGTTTTTGTTTTTAATTTTTCATACGACACACTGCTATTTCAGGTTATTTCTTTGGGTTGATTAAGATTTGTAAGGAAAGTTGATTGGCAAGCAGTTCGAGCTGAATTTAAAGACTGGGATTATAAAGCCCA
Source organism: Bartonella sp. AP1QHHD (assembly GCF_042196265.1). NCBI lineage: Bacteria > Pseudomonadati > Pseudomonadota > Alphaproteobacteria > Hyphomicrobiales > Bartonellaceae > Bartonella > Bartonella sp. AP1QHHD. Next base: position 382 of record NZ_JBHIPW010000049.1, on the reverse strand, counting down.
AGGATTGACAGAAGCCGGTGCGGCTATCGTGGCATTGGCTGTCACGGCGGTTACGGGTGGAGCAGCCTCGGGCGCTGCCAGTGCCATTACCGGTGCTTTGGGGCTTGGCTCGAGCACCGCCATGAATGCAGCGATACAGGCAGGTGTCCAAGCACTGATTAACAAAAGCGCTGTGGCTCTTGTCAATAATCGCGGCAACATTGCCGGCGCTTTGCATGAGCTTGGCTCTTCAAAGAATGTTCTCAGCATTGTTTCGTCGATGTTGACAGCAGGCTTAACCAGCCAAATAACGGAAATGGCAGGTGTTGGACAATCTTTGCCAAAAACCGCTCCTTTTGTCGATCGTATCGCCAGTGAAGCGGAAAAGAACCTGATCAAAGCC
>NZ_JBHIPW010000048.1:0-4606 GCF_042196265.1 Bartonella sp. AP1QHHD | reverse complement strand
CCGCAAGCCGTTAGAAGTAGCTAAGCAGATGTTTCCCAAATCTCATTGGACAGAGCTGAGTGCAGATTGGGCAAGGGATGGTAGCTCTCATGAAGGTGTTCACCATAATGATCTTGATTATTACAGTGATGAAGGGAGCATTGATGTTGAAAACGGTCGTCGGATGGTTACACTTGTTGAATGCCGTTGGTTTGAAAGCGAGAGGTATTACAAAGCGCCCGATTTAAGCACTGGAGAACTTCGTGATTATAGCGAGGAAGAATTTAAGCAGCTACAGTGCATGATGCCCGATATCCAAGGGGCAGCTTTCAATAAAAAGGTTGTAAGACGTGCTTTTTTAGGGAGAAAGTTGCTTGAATCCCCCGATCAACCCATGGTTCCAGCGGGTCAATTGGGTTGGGAGTGTATAACGGGGTATTTTGACAAGATAGAACGGCAATTTTATGGGGTTGTGCGTCCTACAAAAGACCCACAACGGTGGGCGAATAAGTACTTTAGTCAAGTTATGTATATCCTTAATAGCCAATCCAAAGGGGGGCTTATTGTCGAGGAAGGGGCATTTAAGGACATCAGGCAGGCTATGCAAGATTGGTCGCGGGCTGATGCGTTGCTAGTTGCTGAAGATGGCGCCCTTGCACAAGGAAAGATCCAACCCAAACCCGTAGCAGAATTTCCAACGGGGTTTTTCCAACTGTTTAATGAAGCTAAGGAAGCAATTAATCAGGTGACGGGTTTATCGCCCGAATTCATTGGCACAAGAGAAGTGACACAAGCGGGTATTTTGGAGGCACAACGACGCCAATCCAGTTTAAATCTGCTTGCTTGTCTGTTTGATGGTTTACGTTTGTACCGCAAGCGGCAAGGTAAGATTATTTTGCACTTGATACAGAATTACTTGTCCGATGGTCGTTTGGTACGGATATCTGGTGAGGAGAATGCGCAATATATTCCATTGACGCGTGAAGAAGTAACGAGTGTCGAGTATGACATTGTTGTTGATGATGCGCCAACCAGCCCGAATGAGAAAGAGCGCACCTTCGGTATCATCACACAACTGCTTCCATTGCTTCAAAATGCCATTACGCCGGATATTATGCTTGATCTACTTCGTTATTCTCCATTGCCTGCGTCATTACTCAATCGTGTCAGTGAGAAGTTCCAACAGCAACAAATGGCACAACAACAGCAGATGGACCCCGAGCAGGAAATGAAGTTGCAGGAAAAGCAACAAGACTTAGAGACGAAAGCACAGATGCATCAGATGGATTTGCAACAAAAGCAGATTGATCTTTTTGTGCATCAAGAGAGAGCAAAAACAGACGCAGAACTGATGAAGCAACGCTATGAGATTGAACGGCAGAAGCTTCTCAATGATCAGGCACATAATCAGATTATGCGAGAGCGAATAGCATTACACAGAGGTATGCATAGTTGAGAAAGGTGAAAGAATGAATGCAGAAATGAATGAAGCTATGAATGAAAATTACAGAGTTGGAGCACCGGTCTTTGATGATGAGAGCTCTTTTGATGCCGGCACTTATGATGGTGAAACGATTGATAATGATGATGTCACCTCTCCAGAGCCGGTTGTGCAGTCCGTTGAAAAGCCTTCAGAGATTGTTCCTAGCATAGAACAGCAGCGTATGGAGCAACAAGCTAAACAAGCTCGTGAAGCGCTTGTCAAGCTTTATGAACCCCAATCCCAGACGCCAATGGTTGAAGGTGAAAATGCACCCCCAGACCCTACACAAGACATTATTGGCTATATGAGTTGGATGGGAAAAAAGATTCGAGAGCAGGATGCGTATATTAGGGAACAGAAAGAAGCGCTAAGACAAGCTGAGGAACAGCAGCAGCATGATATACGTCTTGGTCAGTTTTTCAACAATTCTGTTAAGTCGTTTCAAAATAAATCCAGTGATTTTGGTGATGCGGCAAATTTTCTTTATGAGAAGCGTGCGAAGGAATTGAGTTCTTGGTCGTCACTTTATCCTGAGTATGCAGATCCAAACACAATTTCTGAGATCATAAGGAATGAATTGCGTACGATTGTAGCGACTTGTGCACAAAGAGATCTCAATCCGGCAGAAGAGATTTATAGAATAGCGCAAAATCTTGGCTATCAGAACCAAGGGGTTCAAGCGAATAATCAAGTAGCAGAACTTCAAAGCCGGCAGAATTCTGCGAGAACCTTAACAGCATCTGGAGGAGGGGGCGTGACGGGTCCTATGACCAAAGAGACACTTGCGAATATGTCAGAAAAAGAATTTAACGCGTGGATATCGAACCCGAAAAATGAAGCCCGTTTTTATGAAATTATGGGTGCAGACCCTGATTAGGCAATAAGTTTTACAACATAATCCGCCTTGATGCGGGTTTTCCACCGGCTTTAAGCCGGTTTTTTTACAGCAAAGAAAGGTGAAATCAATGGCAACAACACATATAGGAACCCATGATCCGCAATCGGTGAAATTGTGGTCACAGAAATTAAGCAATGAAGTTTTGAAAGCAACGAAAATAGCTCCCCTGATTGGCAAAAGTTCGAACAGCATTATCCAGCTTTACAACGAAACCCATAAGAGTGCAGGGGATAGCGTTACGTTTAGTCTGCTGGTCAATCTGTTTGGGGACGGTGTCACGCAAGGCGAAACCTTAGAGGGCAATGAAGAAGCGCTTCAATTTATGAATGATCGGTTGGTGATTAACGAGCTTTTACATGCAGCACGTGTAGCGAATGATGACTCGATTGACCAACAGAGAATTCTCCCCAATTTACGGAAAAAAGCCAAAGAAGGTTTAGTTCGTTGGTATGCCAATCGTTTAAGCATCATGTTCTTTCTTCAGGTATGTGGTTATACACCCCGTACGATCAATGTTGATGGTCGAGAAGTGTATATTAAGCCGGTTCATTATGGCTTTAATGAAATCATGGCACCAAGCAATGAACGTATTATCCGCCCAGATGGTAAAACAAAGGATGAAGATCTCAATGATAAAGCCAAACATAGCTTTAGTCTTAAATTGATTGATGAAGCGGTTAAACAAGCCAAACTTGCCAATCCGCAAATTTCTCCAGTCCATGTCAATGGTGATGATGTTTATGTTTTGTATTTGCATCCAACACAAGTCATGCAATTGCGAACCAATACAGCCGTTGGTGAGTGGTTAGATATTCAAAAATCGGTTTATGCAACCTCTCGTGCGAAAAACCCAATCTTTGATGGTTCACTAGGCATGTATAATGGCGTTATTTTACGTGAAGCGATACATGTCACCCATGGTGTTAACTCGACAAATAATACAGCGGTAAAGAGTGTGCGTCGTGCGGTTTTCTTAGGAGCCCAGAGTGCGGTTATAGGTTTTGGCAAGAATCACAGTGCAACGCATTACACACTCAAAGAAGAATATTTTGATTATGAACGTCAATTTGGTGTTGCAGCTAAAACATTGATAGGAATGAAGAAGACCCGTTTCAAAATGCCAAATAGCGCACAAACAGCCCAAGATTTTGGAACGATTGTCATTCCTACCTACAGCGGTGAAGCTGGTGCGTAATCATTAAGGGGATAAGACATGGCAGATCAATTACCACCTCCATTGCAGGGAAGAACTCTTCATACCCAACAGGTAAGTTTCTTACGTTTGAATATTTCGCATAAAGATAAGCATCTTACGGAAAAAATCGGAATTTTGCCTCGTGGCGCTTTGATCACTTCGATGAAGGCTTTTGTCAAGACCGCGTTTTCTGAGACAAAATTAAAGATAGGCAGCACCTATGGCGGCAATGAGTTCAGTGAAAAAGACATCAAAGCCCAAGGCACGCAAGATTTTACGCCAACAGATCAAAAGTCTTTTGTTGCAGATGATAAGGAGATGACCCTTTATGCAACACGGGATAAAACAACTGCGGCTGGTGAATGTATTGTGGTTGTGCAATTCGTAACAAATCATTGAGGGGATAAGACATGGCAGATTATTTACCACAGCCCTTGCAAGGGAGAAATCTTCATACCCAGCAGGTAAGCTTTTTGCGGCTTAATTTTAGCTATGAAGATAAAGAAAACGCTATGAGAATAGGCACGCTACCTCGTGGTGCTTTGATTACTTCAATTAAAGTGTTTGTTAAGACAGCATTTTCGGACACGAAGGTAAAAATAGGCAGCACTGCTGGCGGCAATGAGTTTGGTGAAGCAGAAATCAAACAACAGGCAGTAAAAGAGGTTAAGCCTACCAATCAGAAGGAGTTTATCCCTTATGATGAAGAACTTACTCTCTATGCCAAAGCGGACAAAACAGTACAAGCTGGGCAAGCAAGTATAGTCGTTGAATTCGTGACTAATCACTGAGAGGTATTTTGATGACACGTCATTATATTCGGGTTAAAACCGGAGGACCGATACCAGTAAAGCGAGATGTTTATCGTCATAAGAGAACACTTTCGCACTTAGTGTCGGTTATTCAAGATGAGATTGATGACATAGCCGATGAGTATGTTCATCAAATCCAAGAAAGCATTTTTGCAGCCATTCGTTTTTGTGAACGGGAGACCTTTTACTTTAACGAAAGCCGTGATGTGGTGTTTGAGACACGGGCGGGACAAGGTGTT
>NZ_JBHIPW010000047.1:0-60989 GCF_042196265.1 Bartonella sp. AP1QHHD | reverse complement strand
TTGCATCATCTGCCTCGTCAATAATTTTTAGAACTTGGCTTTCATCCAGTGGTCCCGACCGACCAATGTTTTGATCATCATTATAGACAACTAATAAAATTTCATCAGAATTTATAAGAATTGGATTTTCCATAATTTTTCCTCCCTAACGCCTCTTGGTGATTGTTTGTGCGTGGTTTATGAGATATCTATACCATTATGGTAATATTAAGTCAATACCAAAATGGTTATTTTTTTATTTTATATTTGGAAGGGGTGAAATAATGGATAAAAATCTATTGATTGATGAAAAAATATTAGCGTTTTGGAAAAAATTAACAGAGGATGAAAAAAAGAAATTTATTATTTCTTTTCTTGATAAAATGAAGAAAGAAGATCAAGAAGTTTAACTTTGTTATCATAACTTAGATGTTCGAGCATATCTTCTATTTGTGCATCTAAGTTATTTGTCTCCTGTTCTGAAAACATCAATTGTTTAGGGGTAACGGATAAGTGAGGTGCTAAACGTATAGCCCATTCTTTTGTTAATTTCCGATGACCATTTTCTAAGCGAAAAATCTGTGGTTGACTCGTACCTGCTAATTCAGCTAACTTTTTAGAGCTTAAGCCCATTTTCTCTCTGAAAAATTTTAAGTTATTCATGATTCTTATCCTATAAAAAAATTTTTATCTTTCAAATACCAATACGGTAAAAATCTCTTGCATTAAAAATACCACTACGGTATGATTTAGGAATGTTTAAGCTAAAATCATATTTATTGAAGAATAATATTACTTACGCTGAGTTTGCAGCCTCTATAGGTGTTACACAGACATCAATAGCGCGTTACATAAATAAGAAGAGATTTCCTCAGCCTAGGATAATAAAGCAAATAGCAAAGATTACGGATAATTATGTAAGTCCTAGTGATTGGTATCAAGAAAATTTTGCTACTGCAATACAAGAAAAAGCAACGCCTTCTTTTGTCAAGGGTTCCACTGTTTGCATGAAGCCATGTGAACAAAATGAAATGTTGCAATCTCAATATGAAGAAAAGAATGAACATNAAATGTTTTGCAAAAATCATATTATACTTTTTATATTTTGAAAGATTTAATACAGGAAATAGGTTTTCCAGAAGGCTGTACAATCGTTTTTAATAATTCTGATTGGAATTTTTCTTTTGATGAAAACAACCATTTAATAGCCAAAAATTCTTTAGGACCAGAATTGTCCATAAAGATGCATGGCGACACAAAATATTTCAAAGAAAACTCTCAAAAAATTTTTGAAAAACACAATCGGTCCAAACATTGAATGTAACGAGATGAGGCATGCAGTGTATTTTTGAATTGAGTAAGTTCATTTTTTTTAATTTATGACTAAACGCTCTGTCATAGCAAACATATAAATACGTAGAGCCTTAAGGGGGGATTATGATCACTAACGCACAATCCATTTTATGTCTTGATCTAGGGACTAAGACAGGCTGGGCGATACGTGGTGCGGATGGTTTTATCACAAGCGATACAGAAGATTTTTAATCACGCCGTTTTGAAGGCGGTGGCATGCGTTATCTGCGCTTTAAACGGTGGCTTACTGAACTAAAGAAATCTGTTGATGAAATTGACGCGGTGTATTTTGAAGAGGTGCGCCGGCATGTGGGTACAGACGCTTCTCATATTTACGGAGGCTTTCTAGCAACTCTAACAGCGTGGTGTGAACATCATCAGATACTATATGAAGGCATTCCTGTTGGCACAATTAAGAAGGCAACAACAGGAAAAGGCAACGCCTCAAAAGAAGAAATGATTAAGGCGGTATGTGCAAAAGGACATACGCCTAAAGACGACAACGAAGCAGATGCTTTAGCAATTTTATATTTAATAAAAGAAGGGGATGCGCATGTCTAATGGTATGCCATGGATAAGATTCCATTTGTATGACTGGATAAGTGGTACAAATGGAATGACATCTGAACAAAGAGGCATTTATATCACGCTTCTTGTTCGCATGTACGATAAAAAAGCACCAATTAAAGAAGATTTTGAAACGCTTGCACGTGTTTGCAATTGTTCACAAAAAAAATTTGCGACTATTGTCGAATATCTCATGAGAAATAATAAACTTGTTGAGACAGATAATGGGTTGTGGAATACGCGCGTTGAAGAAGAACTCAATAACCTCAGTGAAGAGCTAGATAATTTTGCCTTTAATAATAATAAAGAAAAGGAGGTAAAATATGTCAACTAAATTACCGTGGACGAGGCTTTTTGCAGATAGGTGGGCAGTAGTTGTCGATTATTTACCTCCTGTAGAAGGTAATATCTATATGAGATTGCGGTTTCGCATGCTTCGTACTGGTGAACCTCTTTTTTGTAACATTAAAGTTTTGTCTCATTACACTGGTTATTCAGTAAAGAAATTTGAGACAGCTTTGAATGTTTTGCTAGAAGAAGGATATATTATTCGTTTAGCAGATGGTCGTTTATGGAATCTCGATGTTGAAGAAGAACTCAACAACTTCACTGAAGAGCTAGATAATTTCACTTGCAATAATAATAATGAAGAGGGAGGTGAAGTATGTCAACTAAGTTGCCATGGACGAGGCTTTTTGCAGACAAGTGGCTTCTTGATCTTGCTTGTTTACCCGCAATTGAAGGCAATGTTTATATGCGATTGCGATTGCAAATGTTGCGCACTAGAGAGCCTCTTGTAAATGATGCGCAAATATTATCTCATTTTACGTGTTGTTCAGTAAAAAGATTTCAGAAGGCATTAGATTACTTATTTAGATCTGGACATATTGTTCTTTCAGAAGATGGTCATTTGTGGTGTCCAGATGTTGAAGAAGAATTAAAAAATTCAGACGAAACTTTAAATAAGTTTGCAGAAAGAGCAGCAAAAGCCGCCAATACGAGGAAACATAAAAATCAAGAAGATTCTTCAAGATGTCTTCAAGAGGGTACAATAACAATATATATATAAAAAAAATAAAACTAACGTTTTATTAAAAAAAGAAATTGATTTTGAAGATTTAGAAACAATCGATTTAGTTGACGAGCCAATCGAGTGTGATGTTGAAAGCCAATCAGAGCAAACCAACCAACCTTCCATTCACGAGCAAGAGAACGTTCCCAAAAAAGCAAAACGAGCGCAAGCTAATCGCGGCTGTCGATTGCCTGCGGATTTTGAACCCGATTACGATTTTGCAATCGAAGAGGGCTTGCCGGCAGAGCGTGTGAAAGTCGAAATCGCAAAGTTTCGAGATTATTGGCGTTCAAAAGCCGGAGCAAATGCAACCAAAACCGATTGGCAAGCAACATGGCGTAACTGGGTACGCAAGGCGGTTGATGATTTAGAGAAAACGAAAAACACGAACAACAATGGTGGAAACAATGGAAACTTTTCAAAAGATCAAAGAACTCGTGGTGGTACCGGAGAGACAATCCGTAATCTTATCGGTGCAACACAGCTTAGTGACGCCTCTACAAGATACCGTGCAACAGATAGAGCAATGTGTAACTCTGGAGTTCCCATGGACCTTGAGAAATGGCATTCAATTGACAGCAACCCTAGAGAAACAAGCTTTAGAAGCTTATCAGACTGTTCAAAACTTACTTACCGTGAAAGCGTCTGTTGAAGACATAGCAGAGGCTCTTGATGTGCTTGAAGGTGGTTTGACAATGCAAAAAGTTTCGAATGTAGAAGCGCGTGCAAAGGCTTATATCGCAGCTCTTAACGGCATTTCACTCTGGTCTTTATTGCAAGCTGTTAAAAATCTTATACGTGGTGAAGCAAAAGGCATGTCCACAACATTTGTGCCCTCATGCGCTGATCTAGCGCAGTATTGTCGTGATTTAGAAAGCAGGCTTTATGGTGTTGCTGAGAGAGTTTTTACAGCAGTTGAAAATACGCGTAACCTAGCCTTAGGAGGCAAGCGCATTTCATTCATGAGAATAGGCAAGCCTAGTGAAGAGTGTCATGACAGTAGCAATTCAAAAGCGGCTTAAAACAGCAAAATAGTGAAAAGTGCTGATTGATACTCTTTGTAGCAGGAAAGAGGTCAACGCATTGAACGATGCATGGCGTCACGTAAAATTGCGTTAATCCGTGTTTGATATCCTTTCCCTTGACTTTTAAGCCACACTAGAACGTCTGAATCCACACGTACTGTTGTGACAGTTTTGGTTGGTTTATAGAATGGATTGCGAACGGCGTTTTTCCAGAATGCATCATTGAGTGACGGAATATCACTATGATCAATTGCACTGTCCGGCATTGCAGCCAGCTTATCAACTTCAACTCTCTGTTTATCTGTCAAAGGTGATAAGTTACCTACATCAATTTCATAAAGAACTTTCTTCTTCATAACGTTTCCTTTCTTTCGAGTTAGCTCGCCGCGCTGAAATAATACGGATTACTTCTATACCATCTTTATCATCATGGACAGTATGCGCCACGAGCGGCAGTAAAAAACCATCCACAAGACCCAAAGTTTGCCAACGATATTCTCCGTTTTCAATACGGTCTTGTTTAACCATGGAGAATAGATCAGAAAAAACATATGCAGCTATTTCAAAACTTTACACGGTGCTTTCTAAGATTACTTTTTGCTTTAGTTTCATCCCATTCAAATCTTATGTTAATACATTTATGTATGTATTTCAAGAGTTTTAAATGAACACTGAACTATTTATGTTTTTTTGCATATTAAATATAATTTTATATGTTAAAAAACAATAATATCCTTTTGAAATAATTGAAAAAATAAGCAAATCATGCTAGGATTTTGTATGTATTAAAATACAAATTTAAGGTAAAAAACATGCTAAATAAAGTGATGTTAATTGGCTATTGAGGTGCTGATCCCGAAAGCAAAACAATGAATTCTGGAACAGAAGTAGTCAATTTTCGTATGGCAACTTCTGAAAGCTATACGGATAAAAATACTCATCAAAAAGTAGAGAAAACTGAATGGCACTCCGTGGTGATTTTTAATCCACATTTGGCAAAAATTGCACTTCAATATCTCAACAAAGGTTCAAAGGTCTACGTAGAAGGCAAATTACAAACACGCAAATGGCAAGATAAAAATGGTCATGACCGTTACACAACAGAGATTGTTTTACCGCAATTCAAAGGCGAGTTAAAGCTCTTAGACGGAAAAAATAACGATAATCAAGAGCCATTATCTTCTTATGACAGAAGTTTCCAGCAACCTCTTGATATGCCTCATACTGTTATAAATGATGAGGTTCCTTTTTGATGTTAATGAGTCAATCCAATTCTTTGCAAATAATTATACAGAATAATATGCTTATGCAACAAGCGTTGTTAGGGAATAAGGGTAATGATGTATCTGCTACTGGTTTTGAAATAGCGATAATCATTGTAGTTATGTTGACATTGGTTGTATTCGTTTGGGGGCTGGCTAATGATAAAATAAAGATAAGTATACTAACTATAATTATAGGTCTCTCTTTATCCACGTGGTTATTTATTTTGGATAAAGAAACATGTTTAGCATCAGATAAAACTGGGAAAGATATTAGACAGACATTTGGGGGTATAAGTGAAAAAAAATAAAAAGAAAGATGCTTACATTTCACAAGTGAAAGTACGTCAAGATCCTGTTAATCAATTGGCAATTGAAATGCGTGCTAAACGCTTTGGTTTGACTATTGAAGAGGCTAAAAATCCGCTTGCTGGTACTTATGTTGGGCGGCTTTGTTTGCAAGGCGTGCTTACTCAAGACCAGTATGATGCTGCGCAAAAATATCTTGAAGTGAAAAATGACTATTTGTGTGCAAAAGGTTTACCAAGCGCTGTTTATGATGAAATACCATCATCTTCTGATGACAAAGCAAGAGAAAAATGGGTTGAATTTGCAACAAAACAATTTTTGAATATGTAAGAGGCGATAAAAGAAACACAACATCTCTATAGACAGTATAATCTTTATGCAGCAGTACAATATCTTGTTTTTGAAGATCAAACATTACCATATCTTGTGAATTCATTGCGGGTCGCTCTTAACGCGCTTCATAAATATTTTGACAGAAAAACTAAATGGTAAATGTTTTATTGTTCTTTTTCCATAAAAGCATGAAAACCTCTTGAAGAATATGCACTAGAATGTTATATTTTTATATAATATTAAAGGGAGTGTTTTATGCACACAACAAAATTACGTAAAGTTGGAGGGTCAGTTATGCTCTCTATACCGCCCGCATTGCTTGATGTTCTTCATCTTTCTGAAAACACGCAAGTGGGTTTGGCTATTGACAATGGACAATTGGTTGTAAAACCACAGGCATTTTCTAGCTATACTCTTGAAGAATTGTTAGCGCAATGTAATCCTTCGGACGATTTTGCAGATGATGATATGGAGTGGTTTGATGCCAAGCCTGTTGGCAGAGAGCTCTTGTAATGAAGCGGGGCGAAATTTGGTTTGTATCGCTTGACCCAACTTCTGGTTATGAGCAAAAAGGAACGCGTCCTGTACTGGTTGTGTCACCGGAGGCGTTTAATCGTGTCACGAAAACACCTATTGTCTTGCCTATTACAAGCGGAGGAAATTTTGCAAGAACAGCAGGGTTTGCTGTTTCATTAGCAGGAACCGGATTACATACAACGGGCGTAATACGTTGTGATCAACCACGAGCTCTCGATATAGCAGCGCGTCAGGGAAGGAAAATGGAAACGGTTCCCCCCATGATTATGAATGAAGTGCTTGCCAAGCTATCAACATTTCTAACTTAGTTTTTTATGCATCTTTAAGAACGATGCTAAAGTAAGCAATGTGACGTGAAACGTTTCTCTGTATAACGCCTTGTAAAAGACTAAGGAAAATAATTCATTCTATTGTACGCAGAAGTGCCTCTTTTTGTTTCTAAAAATAAGAAAGATATGAAGTATTTGTTTTGTTTTATGATTTTTAGTATTTTTATTCTTCACTTATAGCTATTACAATCAACATCTTGAAATTTATCATAACCATAGTAATCTTTATGTTGCTGTTTTAACATTTTACATAGATTGTATCGATTAATATCAAATTTTTCGAGCACTTCGTTTGGAAGATCATATAAATTTCGAGGACCAACATCAAACATATCAACTGCATCAGCTAGGTTATTTGGAATGCGGTTCTCATCTGCATCTGATTTTTGTCCGCAGTTGGTAAGAAAATGCACACTGATTACTATGATTAATAAGTAACTTATTTTTTTTGCTGATAAATAATTCATTATTTCTTTTATGGCTGGAGTTTAAGTATATATTAAAGATTAAGAGTTTTCTTAATAAGGTGATCCATCTTATCAATTTCATTGCTTAGTGCATCAATCATGTTATTTACTTTTTTAATATTCTGATGAAGTTCAAAAAATTGTGCCTCATAATTCAACACATCAGATGTGTGCTTAGACTTAGATGCTTTTGCCATGGCTTGAAGCACTATGTGCCGCTTTTGAACAAGGCTAAAAATGGATTGTATTGTCTCATGTCTTGCTTTGATTGCTTTATTTCGTGTATGAATTATAGTGTACAATCCATAATTCTTTTGTTGATCCTGTCTTGGACTCATATTGAGTAGTTTTATAGTCAGGGCATCCTGTTCTTGAGCTATTGTTTCCCACTCATTGAGGGTGATTTCTAGAAACTTCTGCGTGTCATTCCATCCCCTTTCCGCATTTTCTTTTGCATTTTTTTCTAGGTGCAGTTTTTCAATTATTTTAGAACAAAATAATTCATTTATACTGGCATAACCATGTGCCGTTAGCAAAAGATATGCCATAAAAAACGCAATCATTAATATGTTCTTTTTGAATACAAATATTTTTGTAAATGTCTTTTTAATTCTACATAAAACTGCTTTTTTGAAAAATAACATTAATTCCCCCCCACTTTTTGCTAATCAATAATTTAGCGCTTCCGTATAATTGATTCGTTTAGATAATACAATTGTGAATTGCTTAGTGTTAAAGACACTAGATTTAGGTGAAAAAAATAAAAAATACACAATATCGTGATTTTTTTTGTTGACAGGATATGAAAAATAGTGTTTTATGGCATTGCTGTACTAGTCGAATTGCGTCTAGAATTACGGTAGAGGTATTACCTCTCTTATAAGTTTATCTGATTGTTCAGAGCCCTGCTTTTGCGGTTTTTTTATTGTCTTGTTTACAAAAAGAAACACACATGAAAACCACTGAAAAACTTGTAAAAAGAACGCCCCCAAAGGCAGGTCAAGGGCGGGTAAAAGGTGTGCCAAATAAAACGACACGTATTTTGAAAGAAGCAGTGCTTAAGGCAGCAGAGCGCGCTGGTAAGAAATATGGTGATGATGGTTTGATCTCTTATCTCGAAAAACAGGCAATCAAATGCCCCGCTGCTTATTTAGCGTTGCTTGGTAAGGTGTTGCCTTTACAGGTAACAGGTGAAGATGGGGGAGCCATTAAGATGATAACGCGTGTAGAAATCGCGCCTTTAGTTCATGACAACACGACAGATTAATATTGTTCCAAAACTCATTCCTATTTTTACAGGAGACGCTTTGGTACGAGCGGCTTGGGGTGGACGAGGGTCTGGGAAGACAAGATCATTTGCCTTGATGGCTGCTTTAAAAGGCTATCAATTTGGTAGGAGAGGGATATCAGGCACTATACTTTGTGCACGGCAGTTTCAAAACTCGCTAGCAGAAAGTTCATTGGAGGAAATTAAACGCGCCATTGAAGCGCATGACTTTTTAAAGGACTATTACAAGGTTGGGGAGTCGTCGATTAAGTCGATAGATGGTCGTATAGCCTTTCAGTTTTTTGGTTTAGACCGGAATATTGCCAGTATCAAATCCATGGGGCGTATTTTGCTTTGTTGGGTTGATGAGGCGGAGCCCGTTACAGAGACGGCTTGGCAAACGCTTATACCGACGTTGCGAGAAGAGGGAGAGGGATGGCGCGCAGAGTTATGGGTGACATGGAACCCGTTGCGAGAGAATGCCCCCGTTGAGAAGCGGTTTCGCTTTTCAGACAATGAGGCAATCAAGCGTGTTGAGATCAACTGGTCAGACAATCCGAAGTTTCCCAAGATTTTGAATGAAGCGCGATTGGAGGATCTGAAAAACCGTCCAGAGACCTATAAGCATATCTGGGAAGGGGATTATCTGAAAGCGGTTCAAGGCGCTTATTATCAAAAGGAAATGTTGGTAGCCGAGCAGGAGGGGCGGATAGGGCGTGTTGCTCGTGATCCTTTAATGCAGATACGCGCCTTTTGGGATATTTGGGGGTACGGGCGCCAAGGCAGATGCAACAGCGATATGGATAGCACAGTTTGTGGGGCGAGAGATCAGAGTGCTTGATTATTACGAAGCAGGGGCAGCCTTTATCGGAGCATATCGGTTGGTTGCGTCAAAATGGTTATGAGAAGGCATTGATGGTTCTCCCCCATGACGGTGCGACCAGAGACCGTGTGCCCAATGTGAGTTTTGAGAGCGCTTTAAATGATGCGGGTTTTGAAACGCAAGTGATCCCTAATCAAGGGGCAGGGGCGGTTAAGATGCGTATAGAGGCGGTGCGTCGTATTTTGCCGTCTGTTTGGTTCAATGAAGAGATGACGGTCGCAGGGCGCAAAGCACTGAATTGGTATCACGAGAAATGGGATGAGAAGCGCAATATTGGCTTGGGAGCAGAGCATGATTGGTCCAGTCATGGGGCGGATGCCTTTGGTTTAATGTGCATTGTCTATGAAGCACCCAGTTCAAACCCAAGCAAGAGCGTTATTGCACTATGGAAAGAGAAGCGGCATCATGGATGGCATTCTAGATCAAGACTTTCAAAAAACGACAATCCTCGATGAATATGAAATCTATAAGCGTTTAAAGTCTTGGTACGCAGGAGATAAAGAATCACCAACTGCATCATTATGATACAGTTATTTTTAATAATAAAAGGAGGATTTAAATGGGTAGTTCAAGCTCATCAAATGATTCAAGTAGTAATTCACATCCAAAAAGTTGGCTTTTTCCAGAAGATGATTATAGTACAGACGCTTATGCCCAAGCAGCAGGTACAGGTGGCGTTGTAGGAGCAATATTAGGAGGTGGTGCTGGTGCAGCTGGAGGTTCTATTGCTAGACCAGGAGGTGCAGGTGCTGGCTTACTCGGTGGAGCAGTAAGCGGCGGAATAGGAGGAGCTGGTGATTCAAGTAGTAACTCACATCCAAAAAGTTGGCTTTTTCCAGAAGAAGATGATTGTAGCCCAGGAGCTCATTCCCAAGCAGGCAGGTGCAGGCGGACTCGTAGGAGAAGTAATAGGAGGTATTACTGGTGCAGTTGGAGGTCTTTTTTCTGGACCGGGAGGTGTCGGTTCTGGCTTTGTCAATGGAGCAATAGGAGGTGGACTAGCAGGAGCTGGTGACGCTGTGGTAGATAAATACAATGCATGCTATACGGCACCAAGTTGTGAAACAAGCGATTATGTTGAAGCAGCTGCCATACACGGAGGCATAGGACTAGCATCTGGTGCATTATTTGGTCTGGGAGGAGCAGCAATAGGCGGATTAGAAGGAGCTGCTGACGGTTTTATAGATAAGTACAATGAATGCCATCCGAATCCAAGTTGTGAAGTAAGCGATTATGTCGAATCAGCAGCCATAAAGGGAGGCGTAGGAGCATTAATTGGTTTATTAGGTGGTCCGGAAACAGCAGTAGCAGGCGGATTTGGAGGAGCTATTAGTGGTTTTAAAGATAAGTACCAGCAATGTCATCCGTAAAGTGGAGGGACACTGTTTCTAATTTATTTAGAAAATAGCTAGTAAGATATTTCTGAGATCAGTGATATTGTAAACATACTTTAAAGCTATGGCTAAACTGATTTCAGGGATATTTTTGTGTGTGATAATAGATATTTTATTTTGGATTTTTTTGTTATGAATACTTTTACTCGCTCCTTAGTAACAGCAATTGGATTTGGATTTTGCATGTTTTTTTACAATAGATTTAAAGGTGAGAACTGGAGTATAAAAAGGACAATATTATCAACAATTATGTTTTTTATATTATATTATTCTGGAAATTTATTAGTTAAATATATGGGAATTTTAAAATAATATAAAATCAAGTTGTTATATTATTTTAAAATATAATTATAAGGTGTTATTTGTAGAGTTATTTATAAAAAATAAGTTATTATTTTTATATAATATTTATCTTTAAAAAAATGTTTACTGATTACATTGTGATAGATACTTTAAATCAGTATTATCATCAAGAGTTCTGTTTTTTATTTCCTATTTTTGAATCTTTTTAATTATTTAAAGAATGAGTTGTTTTGAGATTATTGTCTTTTGTATAAGCATTGTCAGTTTATAGTTTTTGAAAAGTGATTCTCTTCTTATGTGTCATATTTATTGAAAAATAAGCAATTTTTATGAAATAAAGTGCCTTATCTCTCTTGATTTTTATCCATCATCTTGTGAGAGAGGAAGTGAGGCGATTTCTGTATCAAGTGCATCCATAAAATCGATAATAAAAGCAGCATTTGTCCCCAAATCTCTTGGCAAATAACGAGAAGCAGAACGCATATCAACAAAAGTTGTATCCCCTTCATCAGTTAAACGAACGACAATATCTGAAATAAAGCCAAGGTAAAAAGTTTTTGCTCTCGTTTCGATATAAATTTCATTTTCTTCGCCTTTGAATTCTCGTTGCGCTACAACAGGCCAATCATATGCAGCTAAAACATTAAGAACAGATTCGCGAATACGGTCAGGTGAGCCATCATAACGGCGCCCCGATATTTCTGGCCATTGTGACATCTGTATTGCTGCTTGTTCAGTCAAAACACTTTTGAGCGGTAAAGCATCGCTGGGACGTATTGTGCGAAAAAAAGCCGGCGGGCTTTGTGTATCGGTAGAAATATCGTAAAGAGCCGGTAAGGTAAACCAAAGTCCAAAAAAGAGCATCAATGGTGTCGCAGTTATGAGTGAATAAATGATCCCTTTTAAAGCTTTCATTCCCCCTAGAGCACCATATAACCATAAACTATGAAGTGCTTTAATAGCCAGAAAAAGAGAAATAATTACACAGCCAGTAGAGATACCTATCAAAATTATGAAGTCGCTTACGTTAATGACGGAAAAACGTTGTAAAATGACTGAAAATAATAAAATAAAGAACGACAATCCACCAAATCGAGGGGACCATACTGCTGCTCTTGAAACGAACCGAACATATCTCTTCTTCATGAAGTTTTTCCCCTCAATTGTAAACTATAAGCCAAGTTTTTTCAGAGTGCTATCTTACAAAAAGCTTATGCTCATAAAACAAAAATAAAGCACTTATTTTTGAGGTCAAGGATGCGTAATGTCTTATAAGTTTCCAGCGATTGTTTTGGCACTTCATTGAAGGTAAACAGTATTTCTTCTATAGTTTATCATGTTATTGATGCGAATTTTATGGGAATGTTTGTAAATAAAAAGAAATAAACTCAAATAACAAGTTTTACAATTGTTAGCAGCATATTTTTTTAGAGCTTTACTCTTGATTTTTCTCTTCTGATTGCGGGGAGTTTTTTCTGTCAGATAATGCGTATCAAATAGGATATGATGATGTGCAATAGAGATTTCATTATATCTCAATAAAAAATTGAGGGATTTATAATCAGATAAATTTGAATATTCAATTAATAGAGAAAAAAGATAACCATTTTGATAGGCTTCATGTATTTTGTATAGAAAGTAAGGTGTTGTACAAATGAGAGGTTAGTCGGTTTTTATTCATAAAATATACGGCAGGTCGCAGATGAAAGGAAAGCTTCACTTTCTTTTTTCGCAAGGGAAGAAGGGACAAAAGTACGTAAAATAACAAACCCTTCATTCAAATTTTTAGCAACCAAAACTGAATTGGTATTTTTTTTAGGTTTTGATTTTTTGAGTTCTATGATTTGTATTGGTTTTCCAATGATAAGATCGAGTGTCGCATCAGGGGCTGTTCGGTCATTAAGGCTATAGAAAATAATTCCGTCGTGTGTGTAGGCTGCTAGTGACCAAAATTGTCGTGTTTTCAAAGCTTTTAAATGAACAGGTCCATTTTCAAGATTAAATCTGCAGACTTTAAGAAGAAAGAGTGGATCAGCAGATTGCTGAATAGGATTATTGGGCGTAAAATCGACAAATTGATAAGAGGTTCCAGATTTTTTTAGTGTTGTCCATATATTATCTTGTGCCCAGGTGGGGATCAGAAAGAGAACGCAAATATGAACAATAATAGCGCCAATGATTGCAAGAAGTGCGATATAAATAAATCTAGTCACAATTTATTTGTCCTGATGGGATTTGTTCTATTGATGGCATTGTAAGCGTTTGTAATGCCGTTGCTGAGATGATTGGGGTATCGTATAAAGTAAGAATAAGCCCGAATTCTTTTTGACTAACTGTTGCAAGCCAATTGCCGGTTTGCGGTGTGGGTGAAATATTAATGCGCAATGAGCCATCATGCTCATAGATAATATTGTCAGTGTGGAGTTCAAAAGGTATTTCTTTGGATGAAGTATAGGGTTTTAGGGATTTGTCAGCTGTATAAAGGGTAAAAAGACGGGTTTCAGGGATGGTGCCTTTGAGTAAATAATGACAGTGATGATGAAGTGGACGCCCTTGGTTATCTTGCCAAATCTGGAATTGAATACCTTCAGTTCGTCCGAGTGAAACAATGCCTTGTTTAGCGGTGCGGGCGCGGGTATAAGGATCCATATTGGCTGTTCCCATTTGTGGATAAGCACTCCATTTTCCAATTCTAAAGAGTCCAAAATGAGGAAAGGAATTGAGCACATAATCGACACTCAGTTTTCCACATAAAATGGAAAAAGCGAAGATAAAAAAGAAAATGGTGATATTAAAAAACATCAGTGAATATCTTGAATTCAAAATGTTGAATCTCCAGTTGTTTTCATTTTCAAAGAAATTGCAGATGTTTTTTTCAGATCTTTGTTAATCAATCGCACAATATTCAATGTTTCAGGAGAAAGCGTAGAGGGTATTGGAGGAGGAACTTCAGAATCTGCATGGGAAGAAAGTACTGGGGGCTGATAAGGAGGAAGGAGAGAATCTTGAACACCATAGAGCTGTTTGAGCATGATATTTTGATGTGCAGCAAGCATGATGCGATGCCATATCATGGCAGGAACGCCACCCCCAAAAGCACGATTCATCGGTGAAAAGTTATCATTTCCCATCCATACGGCTCCCGTATAATTGCCTGTAAAGCCAACAAACCAAGCATCACGATAAGATTGTGATGTTCCAGTTTTCCCTGCGACGAGAGTCATGGGCAGAGCAGCACGCTTACCAGATCCTCGTGTCGTGACACCCACCATCATTTGGTTCATATAAGCTGTTGATTGTCTGCTGAGAACTCGGTGTAACTTATTTCCGTTATGTTCGAAATCCCACACGACACGACCATCAATTGTTTTGATTTGCGTAAACCCATGACGATTACCCGCTATTCCTCCATTGGCAAAGACATTAAAGCCTGTAGCTTGATCCATGGGGGTCATATTGGAAGTGCCAAGAACCATTGTTTTGTGTGATAAAATATGCGCGTTAATCCCCATATTCTTGATGAGATCTATGATGGGTTGGGTATCACGGTTAAGATATTGATAGGTGAGATACACAGGGACTGTATTAATAGAAAAAGCTAAAGCTGTTGCTAAATCAATTTTTCCCAAATAACGACCAGAATTATTTTTGGGTGTCCAACCTCCCCAATTGATAGGAGCATCTAAAACGATTGTCGAGGGAGACAGTCCGTGTTCCAGTGCGGTTGCGTAAACATAAGGTTTGAATGAAGAACCAGTTTGCCGTCCGCCTTGTGTTGCTCTGTTAAATTGGCTCTTTTTATAATCGAGTCCTCCAACAATTGCGCATACGGCACCGTTATTATCGAGTATAACGGTGGCAGCTTGGGTTACGCGATATTGTTGACCATATTGATGTAAATGATATGCGATTGATTCTTCTGCTGCTTTTTGAATATTCGGATCAAGGGTTGTTTGAATAATTAAACTATGGCTTGGAAGTTGATTGCGCATTTTTTTGACTTCCTCGAATGCCCAATCAAGAAAATAATCTGGCTGATTATTTTCTATTTGGGGAAGTGCCTTAGCAGGGTGGCGATGCGCATTGATAATTTGGCTCTTTGTCATAAAGCCACTATTAACAAGATTAGAAAGGACGACATTGGCACGTGTTTGAGCAGCAAAGAGATGACTATGAGGGGCATATTTTGTTGGAGCTTTAAAGAGTCCTGCTAACATAGCAGATTCACTTAAAGATACATGACGTATGTTTTTTCCAAAATAAAATTTTGCCGCTGCGGCAATACCAAAATTGTTTCCTCCCATATAGGCTCGGTCAAGATAAAGTTGTAAAATCTGCTTTTTGCTAAAATTTGCTTCTAGCCAAAGAGCAAGATAAGCTTCTTTGATTTTACGTGTTATGGTTCTTTCGTTTGTTAAAAATAAATTTTTAGCCAATTGTTGTGTGAGAGTTGAACCACCTTGCACCACACCTTTAGCTTGCATATTTTGTGAAATTGCCCGTGTAAGTCCTTGAAAATCAATACCCCAATGATCAAAAAAACGACGGTCTTCTGTAGCGAGAACCGCTTTAATGACAGTGTCAGGCATTTCTTCAACGGGGACAGAGATTGCCGGCAGTGCACCACGGTGCCCAATGGAATTTCCATAGCGATCTAGAAAAAGAATGGAAAAGTTTTTAGGAGAAGACCAATCTGTTTTGGTTAGTTCAAAAACAGAAATGCCAAAAATGGTAAAAAGAGTAAATCCCATCAACCCTAATGTTAGTATTTCATCGAGAACTTCAACGATAAAACGTTTCCATCCTTGAAGATGAAAATTTTGTGAGACGATTTTTGCCTTTTTCCAGAAAAAACTGTTAGCAGAACGAATGTGATAAAGCGCTGTGTCTAATCGTGCGTCTAATTCAATGAGAGCAGGACTATGAAATGGCTTACGGTGTTGCCCTTTCTTTTTTTTAAAAAAATCAAACATTTAAAGAGAGCCTATGGCAAAGCAATACAACCAAACAAATCTACCATAATTATATGGAGTAGAAGTATTTTTTTTCTATAGTTCTAACAGAGAAAGAATTTGTTTTAGAATTATGCATTTTTTGTAAGATAGTATATTAATATTTTATTATTTTATTGAATAAATTTTATTCTCATTATTAAAAATATTTTTTTGATTTTTTAAAAATTTGGAGTAATGATAATATGTTCTTCTGTAAGATAGAGGATAAATTGTTTTCATTTGTGATTTTTTAATCGACCAAAAAAACCATTATTTCTTTTATCCTTTATCAAGGAAGAGAAGAGATGGGTTATTGAAATATTTATGATGAAAAAAAAATTCTTGTTCGTAATAATAGCAGCTTTTTTAGAAGCAGATTCTGTTCTAGCTTCTGGGTGTGCTGAAGTAGGTAAGAAGGCTGCCGCGCAAGAGAGCGGGGTTCTCGTCCGTTCAAAACCGGTTGTTCAGGATGGAAAGGACATGTGTGCAATTGTGGTTGTTGTACCAGCCCGTAATGGTGAAAAGTTACGTCGTGTTGAGTTTTTTGTTCCTGCTGATTAGTCTTTAGCAGATGGTGTTGTGATGCGTATCTTAATTGTTGAAGATGATCGGAATCTTCACCATCAATTAGCAGAAGCTGTAAGACGTGCAGGATATGTTTCCGATAGTGCTTTCGATGGTGAAGAGGCTTATTTTTTAGGTAGCACAGAGTCTTACGACGCGGTGATACTTGATATAGGTTTACCGCAGATTGATGGTATTAGTGTTGTTGAAAAGTGGCGTCAAGAAGGGATCTCCATGCCTGTTTTAATGCTAACAGCGCGAGACCGTTGGTCTGATAAGGTGCACGGTATTGATGCTGGAGCTGACGATTATGTTGTGAAGCCATTTCATTTGGAGGAAGTGATGGCGCGCTTGCGAGCATTAATTCGTCGCACTACGGGACATGCGACGAGTGCATTATGTTGCGGAAATGTTTTATTGGATACAAAGACGTCTCGTGTTTTTGTGGATGGTCAATTGATTAAACTAACATCTTATGAATTCAGACTGCTTTCGTATCTCATGCATCATTGTGACAGGGTCATTTCAAGAACAGAGCTTACTGAACATCTTTATGATCAGGATTTTGATAAGGACTCGAATACAGTGGAAGTCTTTGTAGGTCGGTTACGGAAAAAGCTTGGAGTGGATTTGATTGAAACTATTCGAGGAATGGGATATCGCGTGAGAACGCGAGGTGATTAATGAATGTTTTTGAAGAGAATAATTGGTATAGGAGGTTCTTTTTTGTAATTACTCGATCTCTCAGTTTACGTGTTATGATCTTATCAACATTATGGGTTGTTATTTCTCTTTTATCGATTTCTGCAGTAAGTATTTTATTTTATAAGCGTTCGACTGAACAAAGCTTAGAGCGTATCCTTTCTGCTCAACTCTACAGTCTTATTGCAACAGTGACGGTGTCATCAGAAGGTACTTTAAGAGGAGGGGCTGGGATTGATGATATTCGTTATTCTGATCCAACAACAGGATGGTATTGGGAAGTTGTTGCGATATCCCATAATTTAAAAGGAAGATTGACATCCCCCTCATTGGGAACAGGCGAGATATTTACACCAAGTGATGTTGATATACCTTTTAACAATAAATTCTTTCGCTCTTATCGGATAACGGGGAACAATGGTCAAAAGCTACAAGTGATTGAGAGTGATGTTGTTCTTGATAATAAAAATCATATTGCACGTTTTCGGCTTGTTGGGAATATCGATGAAGCTCATGCCCAGGTAAAGGAATTTAAGCGAACTTTGCAAATTTTTCTTTGGAGTTTCGGTATCGGGAGTGTTCTTATTAATATTGCTATTATTTTCTTTAGTTTTCAACCGTTGAAGCTTATTCGACGTGCATTGAATGATATTCGCGAAGGAAGAGTTCATTATGTTAATACGGATTTAGTAAGCGAAGTGATGCCGCTTGTACAAGAGATGAATACTCTCATTAATAATAATCAGCGTATTATTGAGCGATTTCGCACACAGGTTGGTAATCTCGCGCATTCATTGAAGACGCCTCTATCCGTGATTATGAATGAGACAGATAAGATGCGCGGAGAAAAGGCTAGTTTGTTGAGAGAGCAAACGCAAATAATGCAAGCTCAAATCAATCATTATCTTCAGCGTGCGCGGATTGCAGCACAATGCGATAGTGTTGTCTATCATACGTCTGTTCGCAGTGTGCTTGAACGCTTGGTGCGGGTTATGAAAAAGCTTAATCCTGAAAAACAAATTCAATTTATTATGGATGTTGATGATATTGTTTTTTCTGGAGAGAAGGAAGATTTAGAAGAAATTATAGGGAATTTGATTGAAAATGCTACTCAGTGGTCTCGCGCAAAGGTTTTGATCTCTTGTTGTTTAGAAGAAAATGCTGAAGAAACAGAATATTTTAGTATCTTTGTAGAAGATGATGGTCCTGGTTTAACAGAAGACAAAATTGATGAAGCATTAAAAAGAGGGCGGCGGTTTAATGAAAGTAAACTAGGGTCAGGCTTAGGGTTAGCAATTGTTTCAGATATGGTCAGTGAATATGGTGGCAATCTCTTTTTATCACGTTCTGATTTGGGTGGATTGTATGCAAAAGTTTTATTACCTAAGATGGGAGAATAACATATTTTCTCCTTAAGCAAGAAATGTCTATAAAGTTTGTAAAGCAGTATTTTCAGACAATACATCAAAGAGTAGGGAAACATTGTTTTTAGTTTCTTTGTTTAATTGATGTATATAATAGATTTTATAATATTCTCCATGAAAAAATGAATTTTTATTAATTCACATCATTTTTCTCATGAAGAGGATAAAATGTAAGCGAGTTATTCTCTGTTCGTATTGGAAAAAAACGATATGCTCTTATTAATTTTTGCAGCATTTTTTCTGATTTTTCTGGCAAGTGTTCTTTTTCTTTCACTACGTTTTGACGATGAGATAAAAAAAGAATGGAAAGTTCAAACCATGGATGGTTACAGAAGCCATAAGCGTATGATTGAGTTTAACAAGCTTTATATGCATTATAAAAAAAGAAATATTCTTAAGGCTTTAAGTATCTTGTTTGTTCTCCTTATGACATGGAATATTTATGGGCTGACAGGCAATCCAGAAGTGAAAAGTTATTTTTTTAGCGAATTAATGGATAAAAATCCTCAAACTCTTAGTAAGCAAGAAAAGCTTATTCGTTTACAAGTGCTTTTTTTCCGTGCACCTCATGATGGCAAGCTAGCAGATGCGTTAGCGGTAGGGTATCTCGAAGAAAGCCTTTTTCAAGAAGCAGTGAATACTTATTTAGATGCACTTCGTTTGAATGGAGAAACAGCTCCAAGGCTTGTAGGATACGGTTTAGCATTGGTTGGTTATGAAGGGGGAGTGATAACGCAAGAAGCGCAAAATGCTTTTCAAAAAGCAGCAGATTTAGCGCCAACAGATTTTTATCCACGTTTATTGTTGGCAGATGCATTGCATCAAGCAGGAAAAACTGCGCAGGCAGTGCAATTTTTACAAAGCTTTCTTGATACAATGCCTGAAAATTTTTCAGGACAATCACGTGTTAAAAAAATGATGATTCAGTTACGTGATTTATCGAGTGATCATACAAAGAAAAGAAATCTTGCACCTATGTAGAAGATGTGCAAAGCTCTTAAAAAATAATAGTTATAACGTATTTAAAATTTTTTCGCAGAGTGTCTATGAACAGTCAATCTTTAAAGAATTCTACCTCATGGAAGGTTATTTTAGAGCAGCGAAAAAAAAAGCGCTTACTGATCATATTATTATGTTGTTTGGTTATAACAATTGCAGCAAGTCTCATAGTGTATGCAATGCGTCATGCGGTCAGTTTTTTTAGAATGCCCTCTGAAATTACAAGAGAAGATATTTTAACGGAGCGCCCTTTGCGTTTGGGTGGCTTTGTTGAAAAGGGAACTGTTCAATATGTTGGAGAGAGAGGCGTTGTTTTTTTTGTAACGGATAACAAAAAACATGAAAAAGTAGTTTTCAATGGTGCCTTACCGGATCTTTTTCGTGAAGGTCAGGGGGTGATCGTAGAAGGGCATTTCGATAAACAGGGATTTTTTATAGGGATGCGTATTTTAGCAAAACATGATGAAACTTATATGCCTAAAGAAACAGCTGATCGTTTGAAAAAACATTACATTATGGAGAAATAATTCGATTGTGCTTGTCGAACTGGGTCATATTTTTTTAGCTGCAGCATTTTCAGTAAGCTTATTAGGGGTATTTTTACCTGCTTTAGGTTTTTGGTGGAGAGAGCGTTTGTTAATGCAAACAGTTGTTCCTCTAACATATATTACTTTTACATTACTGCTTTTATCTTTTTTAGTGATAATTTATGCTTATGTTGTATCTGATTTTTCTGTTTTGAACGTTGTTGAGAATTCTCATTCAGAAAAACCGATGCTCTATAAAATTACAGGTGTTTGGGGCAACCACGAAGGCTCTATGTTGTTGTGGGTTTTAAGTCTTGCTTTTTTTAGTGCATTGATGGCTTTTTTTAGCCAACATTTGCCAGAAGATTTTAAGACGCTTGTTTTAATTTGCCAAAGTTGGATTACAACTGCTTTTCTTTTATTTATTCTTTTTGTATCCAATCCATTTTTACGCGTAAATCCACCAGCATTGCAGGGAAATGGTCTCAATCCTCTTTTACAAGATATCGCATTAGCAATTCATCCACCGCTACTTTATTTAGGTTATGTCGGTTTTTCACTTTGTTTTTCTTTTGCCGTTGCGGCATTGATTATGGGACATGTTGATAGAATTTGGGCGCGTGGGATTCGTCCGTGGCTTTTACTTTCTTGGTGTTTTTTGACATTGGGTATTATGGTTGGCTCTTATTGGGCTTATTATGAGCTAGGATGGGGGGGGTATTGGTTTTGGGATCCTGTTGAAAATGTTTCGTTTATGCCGTGGCTTTCAGGAACGGCTCTTTTACATTCTGCGCTTGTTCTCGAAAAACGAGAAATATTGAAAAGTTGGACTCTGTTTTTAGCGCTGCTTACTTTTTCCCTTTCTCTGATGGGAACTTTTCTTGTGCGTTCTGGGCTTTTAGTTTCTGTTCATAGTTTTGCTGTTGATTCAGCACGCGGGCAAGCAATTCTTGCTCTTTTATTTTTTTTTACGGGAGCTGCTTTTCTTCTTTTTGCTTTGCGTACCCCTATTTTAAAAACAGAAAGATTTTTTCAACCAATTTCACGTGAAGGGTTTATTGTTTTAAATAACTTGTTACTGACAACAATAACAGCAACAGTATTGATTGGTACGCTTTATCCTTATTTTATTGAGATATTAACAGGGCAAAAAATTTCTGTAGGGGCTGCTTTTTTTAACCTTACCTGTGGACCGCTAATGGTTTTGCTGTTGTTGTTTGTTCCATTTGGGACAATGATGGCATGGAAACGCGGTGATTTTCTTGCAGTTTTTGAACGGTTGTGGTTTGTTTTTGTATTGGTTGGTATCGTCTGTTTTATAATATTCTATGCGGCATCTGTGCGTGATATTTTTGCAGTTTTAGGGATTGGGCTTTCAGCGTTTGTTTTTTTAGGCAGTTTAGCGGATCTATGGGGAAAGAGTGGATATGGCAAGAGAGCTTTTTCAGTACGCGTTAAGAGATTTCTTGGATTGCCATGGTCTACTTTTGGTGCAGCAATAGCACATATGGGATTAGGCGTTACATTATTTGGTATTGTTTGCGTGGCAAGTTTTGGGCAAGAACGTATTTTAATCATGAACGTAGGGGATAGGGTGACGATAGCGGATAAAACGCTTCATTTTGATGCAGTGTATGATGGTGTTGGTTCGAATTATTCAACAATGGAGTTTTATTTTAAAATATATGAAAATAAAAACATTGTAGGTCATGTAACAGCCTCAAAGCGATTTTATTCAAGCCAAAATACATCAACAACAGAAGTTGGTCTTAAACATCATGGCTTATCACAGCTATATATTGTACCGGGACATATTGATAATCGGGGTCTCGTTGTGCACGTATGGTGGAAGCCTTATGTAATATGTATTTGGTTAGGGGCATTCATGATGGCTATGGGGGGATGTCTTTCTCTTCTGGGGTATTGGTTTCGCATTGGTATGTACAATAGGGTAGTGCTTGCTTTAAATTTTTGGAAAAAACATTGAGATGAAAAAAAATCTTTGGATTGTATTTTTTTTAATTGCAACATTTCCTTTTCGATTAGCAATAGCAGTAGAGCCGGATGAGATTTTAAAGGATAAGATTCTTGAAGCGCGAGCACGCCATATTTCATCGCATTTACGTTGTCCGGTTTGTCAAAATCAATCAATTGATGATTCAGATGCTGCTTTAGCACGTGATTTACGGCTTTTAATTCGGGAAAGGCTAAAAATGGGCTATAGTAATCAGCAAGTCATTGACTTTCTTGTTGAGCGATATGGTGAATTTATTCTCTTGAAACCACCATTGAATAGGATAACTTGGTTTTTATGGTTCTCGCCTTTGATCATTATTATCATTGGCGTAAGTATCATATTTTTCCACTTCAAACGAAATAATCATGCGTTATGTGAATGAAAAAGAACAGTCAAAAATGTCATTGCATTAAAAAAATGTTACATAAAAGAAAAAAATCAGATCATCTGCAATGAGCAGACAATCTTATTGTAATTATATTAGGGAATACTGAAGCCTTACAAAACTTTAATAATTTAGACAGAAAACGGTAAGGTCTGATATTTTATAAGTGATCGGAATTGAAATAAAGGTATGATTGAATAGGAGCATAGAATAAATGGTTAAAAAGGCTTTCTTTAAAACATTTGTCGCAGTGAGTTTTTCTGCGATATTGGAAAGTGCACTGTTTTTTAGTGGATGTACATCAAGCTTGTGGATGACAAAGGCTCATGCAAGTTCTGTATTTACTTCGTTAATGCAACAACAGGGATTTGCCGATATTGTTGCTCAAGTGAAACCAGCCGTTGTAGCAGTACAAGTAAAGAGCAATAAAAAGAAAGAAGATAGGTTCTTTAGCAACTTTTTTAGTGGTCCAGGACTTGATCAATTACCAGATCAGCATCCTTTAAAAAGATTTTTTAAAGAGTTTTATGATTTTGATAAACCTAAAAATAAATTTCCGCACCAATCGCAGAGACTCCGTCCTGTTGCTTTTGGATCGGGTTTTTTTATTTCGTCTGATGGTTACATTGTGACCAATGATCATGTGATTTCTGATGGAACAAGTTATACTGTTGTTCTTGATGATGGTACAGAATTGAATGCAAAGCTCATTGGGAAAGACCCAAAAACCGACCTTGCCGTATTAAAAGTGAATGATAAAAGAAAATTTTCTTATGTTGATTTTGGTGATGATTCAAAGCTTCGTGTTGGGGATTGGGTTGTTGCCATTGGGAATCCATTTGGTCTTGGTGGAACTGTGACAGCAGGTATTGTTTCTGCACGTGGACGTGATATTGGCACTGGTGTGTACGATGATTTTATTCAGATTGATGCTGCTGTTAATAGAGGAAACTCTGGTGGTCCAACGTTTGATCTTAATGGAAAGGTTGTTGGGGTTAATACAGCAATTTTTTCTCCTTCTGGAGGAAATGTTGGGATTGCTTTTGCTATTCCAGCAGCGACTGTAAAACAGGTTGTACAACAACTTATTGAAAAAGGTTCAGTTCAACGTGGTTGGTTAGGTGTTCAGATTCAGCCGGTAACAAAGGAGATTTCCGATTCAATAGGATTGAAAGAAGCCAAGGGTGCTTTGGTTACTGATCCGTTAAAAGGACCGGCAGAAAAGGCTGGTATTAAAGCGGGTGATGTAATTATTTCAGTGAATAATGAAAAAGTTGCTGATGCGCGTGAGCTGGCGAAACGTATTGCAAATATTAAACCAGGAGAAATGGTAACCATAGGGATTTGGAGATCAGGTAAGGAGGAGAGTATAAAGGTTAAACTCGCTTCAATGTCTGAAGATGAAAGTAAGAAAGAGACTTCAAAATATTCAAATGGACAGAGTGATTTAGATGAAACATTGGAAGATTATGGTTTGATTGTTATGCCTTCTGATGATGGTGTAGGGGTTGTCGTAACGGATGTCGATACCGATTCAGATGCTGCAGATAAAGGGATACGCCCTGGTGATATCATTGTGACAGTAAATAATAAACCAGTTAAACGAGTCTCTGATATTATTAACACAATCAAAAATGCTCAGCAGTTAGGACGAAAGGCTATACTCTTACAAGTGCGAACAAATGATCAAAATCGTTTTGTTGCTCTTCCAATTTTCAAAAAATAAGGCTTTAGTTGTAGGACAAATGTTTATTAAACATTTGTCCTACAACATAATAAAATAATGGAGATACGTTTTATGAAGATACTCGTTATTGAAGATGATCATGAGACGGGGCATTATCTCGAAAAAGCATTTTTGGAAGTAGGGCATTCTGTTGATGTTGCTTATGATGGAGATACGGGATACGCTTTAGCAACCACGGAAAATTATGACGTTATGGTTGTTGACCGAATGCTTTTGCATCGTGATGGTCTTTCTATTATTGCTGAATTGCGCGCTAAAGGCAATGAAACACCGGTTCTTATTCTGTCTGCTTTAGGGCAAGTTAATGATCGTGTAACGGGGCTGCGTGCAGGGGGAGATGATTATTTGACAAAGCCTTATGCTTTTTCTGAACTTCTTGCGCGTGTTGAAGTTTTACAACGGCGGAAAAATCCTAAAGAAGCAGAAACTGTTTACTGTGTAGGTAATCTTGAGCTTGATCGGTTAGCACATACGGTAAAACGAGGTGATAGAAACATTCTATTGCAACCACGAGAGTTTCGTTTACTCGAATATTTGATGCGCTATGCGGGGCAGGTTGTTACACGCACTATGCTTTTGGAAAATGTTTGGGATTACCACTTTGATCCACAAACGAATGTCATTGATGTCCATATCTCCCGTTTGAGAGCCAAAATTGAAAAAGATTTTGATGTTCCCCTTCTCCATACTGTGCGTGGAGCTGGATATATGCTGAAAGCACCAGATAACAAAGCATGAATCGTTTGATTAATATAATGCGCACGACGGCGCTAAGGCTTTCAGCGCTTTACATTTTATTGTTTGGATTGGTGGCAACAGGGCTTTCTATTTATATGACGGCATTTTCTGCTTCATTGTTAACAGAGCAAACTGAACAGGCTTTACATGAAGAATTAAAGTATATTGAAAATGCTTATAATTATGGGGGATTATCCTTATTAATGCGTACTATTGATTATCGTTCAAGACAACCAGGAGCATTTCTTTATCTTGTCACGGATTCTATGGGGCGTATTTTAGCAGGAAATGTAGCACGTATTGAATTAGGTCTTTTGAATCAGAGTGGTTTTATTTCTACCTCTTTTTTGTATTCCCGTTTTGGAGAACATGGCAAAACAAGTGAACATCGCGCTTTGGCGGTTATTGTTGATTTACCTAATGCTATGAAGATTCTTATAGGACGCGATTTGGATGAGCCAGAACGTTTTGCAGTGGTTATTCGTAAAGCTGTGATCATTGCACTTGCTGCAATGGTTGGAGGCGCTTTACTTATATGGTTTTTTGTTGGAAGGAGAGCTTTACAAAGGATTGATCATGTAACGGCTGCATCACAGCGTCTGATGGATGGTGATTTTAGTGGGCGTTTACCTGTTTCTGGAGTAGGGGATGAGTTTGATCGATTGTCAACTAATCTTAATGTTATGTTAGACCGCATTGAAGAGTTAAATATTGGTTTACGTCAAGTATCAGATAATATTGCTCATGATCTGAAAACGCCGTTAACACGTCTTAGAAATCGCGCTGAAGAGGCGCTTTCAGGAAATAAGACAAAGCTTGAATATCGTCAGGTCCTTGATAGGGTTATTGCAGAATCAGATCAACTTATTTGTACGTTCAATGCGATTTTAATGATTTCACGTATTGAGGCCAGCAGTGCAATTGAGCATCTTGAAATGATGAACATGAAACTGATCCTTGAAGATGCTGTTGAGATTTACGAACCTTTTGCTGAAGAGTCAGGTGTTTTACTTCGGTTGGGGAATATATTTGATAAAGAGCTTAAGTTGAATCGTGAGCTTGTGGCACAATCAATTTTTAACCTTATAGATAATGCCATTAAATATGCGTCTAAAGGTGAAAGGAAAGCGGAGGTTTGCTTATCAATGGAATATCGTGATGAACATTTATTAGTTGTTGTGAGCGATAATGGACCAGGAATAGCAGAGGATAAACTTGAAAAAGTGACAGAACGATTTGTTCGTCTTGAAGAAAGCCGCACACAACCTGGGTTTGGGATTGGTTTAAGCATAGCAAAAGCGGTTATGAAGCTTCACGGGGGTGAATTGTTACTTGAAAATGCAAATCCAGGGCTTAGGGCTGTCTTGTTATTTCCTTAAAAATATTTTTCTTCACTTTTCTCTTTTCATACATAACAACTATTTTAAAAGTATAAAGCAATAGAAAGGAAGGCAAAATGCTTTTCAAGGAAGCGCAGACGAAACAAGCTTTTTTAAAAACACAGCTTCTCCCTTTATGCCCTCTCGATAAAAGTGGTTCCCAATGGTTAAAAGACATGGAAGAACAAGCAAGGAAAGAAGGTCTAGAATCGCTTGTTTCCCTTATTTCAGAGAGTGGAACGCAGATTGATTTTATCAGTTCAGTTATGACCTTATCTCCTTTTTTGCGTGAGGTTTTAATTGCCAATCCATCATATCTTAGTGCTTTATTGAATGTTGATATAGAAACAAGGCTGAGCGAAATTATAGATGATATTACGGCTATTGATAAGGATGAAACTATAAATGAAACTTCATTGATGGCTGCTTTAAGGCGCAAAAAACGAGAAGCGCATGTTCTCATTGCTTTAGCTGATTTGAGTGGTGTTTTTACTTACGAAGTTTCATGTGCTTGGTTGACACGTTTGGGCGAAGCAGCATTAAGTGTAGCGTTGCGTTTTCTATTAAGAGAAACGCATGATCATGGTAAGATCAATTTATTAAGCCGTGAGAATCCAGAAAAAGACTGTGGTTTAATTATTTTAGGGATGGGAAAATTAGGAGCAGGGGAACTTAATTATTCTTCTGATATTGATCTTATTGTTTTCATTGATGAAACATCACCTCATATTGGTAATCTTTCTGAAAGTGTTGACGTATTTTCTAAAATGGTACGCCGATTAATCCGTATCATTCAAGAACGCACTGCGGAAGGATATGTTTTTCGTCTTGATTTTCGGCTTCGTCCAGATCCAGGATCAACCCCTTTGGCCTTACCAGTAAGGACTGCCTTGCGGTATTACGAAGGGCGTGGGCAAAATTGGGAACGAGCAGCCATGATTAAAGCACGTCCAGTTGCTGGCGATAAGAGGGCAGGTTTTAACTTTCTTAAAGAGCTTTTTCCCTATGTGTGGCGGAAATATTTAGATTACGCTGCTATTGCTGATATTCATTCGATCAAACGTCAAATTCATGCGCATAAAAATTATGGTCAAATTGCAGCTTATGGGCATAATATAAAGTTAGGTCGTGGCGGTATTCGTGAGATTGAGTTTTTTGTTCAGACACAACAGCTCATTGCCGGTGGGCGTTTTCCTCAATTACGTGGACGTCAGACAGTGGCAATGTTAGCAGAACTTCACACGCTTGGTTGGATCAGTGAGAAAACAAGAAATAGCCTTATAAAAAGTTATGCTTTTCTTCGAAATGTGGAACATCGTATTCAGATGCTTTTCGATGAACAAACACACCTTCTTCCAAATGATATTGCTCAATTCACGAGTGTTGCCTATTTAATGGGTTATCAGGACAGTAGCAGTTTTATCCATGATTTATTAAAAACACTGCAGGTTGTTGAAAAACATTATGCAGCACTGTTTGAGAATGAGCAAGAGCTTGGTTTAGAAATTGGTAATTTAGTTTTTACAGGTGAAGAAGATGATCCGGAGACATTAATAACGTTAAGCTGTTTAGGCTTTGAAAGAGCAAGTGATATTTGTCGTATTATGCGTACTCTCCATTGTGGTCGTTATAAAGCAACGCAATCAGCCGAAGCACGCGAGAGATTAACGGAATTAACACCAGCTCTTTTGAAAGCTTTTGGTGGGACAAAACGAGCTGATGAGGCGATGTTGCGTTTTGATAGTTTTTTACAGGGCTTACCTTCAGGAATTCAGCTTTTTAGTCTTTTACAGTCTAATCCCTCTCTTTTGGATATGCTTGTCCTTATTATGGGTGCTGCTCCACGTCTTGCAGAAATTATTGCACGCAGGTCCCATGTTTTTGATGGAATGTTAGATCCGAATATTCTTTCAGCATTACCGACCAAAACGTACTTAGAAAAACGGCTTGAATATTTTCTTGAAAATGTTCTTTCTTATGAGAAAATTCTTGACCATTTAAGGATTTTTGCAGATGAACAACGTTTTTTGATTGGTATTCGAATTTTAAACGGTACAATTACAGGAGAAAGAGCGGGTTTTGCTTTTACTGCGCTTGCTGATCTTATGATTACAAAAACATTTGCTACCGTTCAAGAGGAATTTTCTCGTCTTCATGGTCGTATTAAAGGGGGGCGTGTTGGCATATTGGGTATGGGGAAGCTTGGAAGTCGCGAATTAACAGCAGATTCCGATGTTGACCTCGTTTTGCTTTATGAACACGATAATGATGTAGAAATATCTGATGGAGAAAAGCCTCTTTATATCTCTCAATATTATACGCGTTTAGCACAGCGCCTCGTTTCTGCTTTATCCACTCTTACAAGCCAAGGTATTCTTTATGTCGTTGATTTAAGGTTACGGCCATTAGGCAATAAAGGACCTATTGCTGTTTCTTTTCCATTTTTTAAAAAGTACTATCGCCAAGAAGCATGGATATGGGAATATCTTGCTTTAACAAGGGCTCGAGGCATTGCAGGAGACCCTGATTTTTTACAAAAGCTAGAAAATGAAGTGTGTGCAATTATTGCTATTTCTCGTGATAAGAAGGAAGTTGCAAAAGAAGTATGTGAAATGCGTGCCTTGATTGCAAAAGAAAAGCCGCCAAAAAATCAATGGGATTTAAAAACGATGTCTGGTGGCATTATGGATTTGGAGTTTATTGCTCAATTTTCTCTTATTACGCATGTCATTGAGTTTCAAATTGGAGCGACGACAGCGGATATTTTAGATCACTTACCAAACAGTTTTCTTAATCAGTCATGTATTGCTGATTTACATTATGCCTATCGTCTTTATACAAATTTGAGTCAAATTATACGGCTTTGCTTAAATGATTCTCTTGATCCCAATGATATGCCACCTGGATTAAGTGACCTTTTGTTGAATAGTGTTGGGGAACCTGATTTGCTTCGTGTTGAAAAATTAATTGCAGAAACTGGGCAATTGGTCTGTTCAGTTTTTTCAAAAATCATGAAACATTAAAATAATTCTATAAGAATAAATAAAAATTATTAATTCCATTTTTATATATTAATTTTTTGTCTTTCATTTCATAGACGCTTGAGATGGTTAGAGTGAAGTTCTCTACTGGTTTTTCAAGTGTGATGAAAAAATTCTCCATTCTAGGTATCATTCTTTATACAAAAAACGATGAGTGATTAATTTAGTGAATCATATTTTTTATGAGCGTTATCTCATTTTTTCAAAAAATTGACATTATAATTATTTATATTATTGAATATAATGATGATCAATATGAAGCTATAAAAGCTGCTATAGATTAATAGTTTCTGGAAATTATAAATAATATTTAAGCTTTATTTAAAACTAATTTTAATTTTTTAACTGTGTCATTTTTGCTATAGATTTTTTCAAAAAATTGTGAAACGATTTACCATTATTTATGTATCACATTAGCTTTTAGGGGAGCAATTATGATTACAAAGTATTTAGCCTCAACATCTCTATTTTCTTTAATTTCAATTTCTGTAGTACAGGCGTCGGATATCGTTATTCCTGAACAACCTGTTCCTGTTATTCCAGCGCCTGCTTTGTCTTGGACAGGATTTTATCTTGGAGGACAGATTGGTAACTTTTCAGGTAAAACAACTGCAAGTTATTTAAAACATGAGACAGGGATATGGAATCCAATTGGAAAGGAGAATTTACCTAAACTTTCTGGTTTTATCGGGGGAGTTTATGCGGGTTCCAATATTGATATCGATAATAGTTTTATTATAGGTGTTGATACAGATATTATGTGGTCTGGTAAAAAGGATTCTAAAGATGTCAATCTACCGAAAAAAAGTCCAACTGAAGAAACACCAAAACCTATAGAAGAAACAAGTCTAACAAGAGATTTGCAGGAGAATGATTCAACAAGGCGTATTAAAGCTGTACGTCATACTTTAAAACAAAAATGGGCTGGTGCTACACGGGTGAGAGTTGGTTTTGCGATTGAGCGTATGATGCCTTATATTTCCGGAGGGATTGCTTATACGCAGCTTCAGAATATTTTTGCGGCAGTAGCTGATAGCAAAAATGGAGAAGTTGATTTTTCTGATTGGTTGCATGATGAAAAAAAGACCATGATTGGTTATACCCTTGGAGGTGGTATTGATTTTGCAATGACTGATAATGTTATTGTGCGTGCAGAATATCGTTATTCAGATTTTGGCAAAAAGAAGTTCATACAGGATAAATTTGAAATGGGCTACAAAACAAATGATTTCCGCGTGGGTGTAGCTTATAAATTTTAATTTTTTGCAGAATAAAACACTTCAAAAGTCTCATTTTCGAATGAGGCTTTTATTTTTCAGGTATGTTCTAGTAAATATCCTTTACTCAAAAGAGCTACTATTTTATTCGAACAATACTTTGATTTATAAATATAAATTACTTTTTGTCATGTTGAGTGAGAGACCCGAGTGTCATAAGATTTTCTCATTTTAAACCTATACTATATTGAACCAATCAAAACCATGTCTTTTGCACGTCAAAAAGAGGGGGAGTCGTGAGATAAAAAACATTAAAGAAAGAATAAAAATGCTTCTTATGAACTATCTTAAGTGCTAAAGGCTGTTGCTACATTAGGGGGTGGCAAAGTATGAGATTTGATACTAGCTTGCTTTTCCATAAACGTGAAGATGGTGTTGCTAAATGGACTTATCATTACATCATTCATAGGTGTCGTCGGGAAATGGGTTTTGGTGCTTTAAAAGATGCTTTTTAAAACCAACATGTGAATTGGCAAGCTAATGGCATTTTATTTTATTTGAAAGATCTCTCATACAATCAACTTTTCTGTTTTGCGGTATCGTAAAATATTTTATTTAATAACAAAAAGATCGCAAAAAAATTCTAAAGCACGTAAAATTACATCCGCAATGTAACTCAATAATAAAATAATTATAAAGAGTATTATAAAGTGATTTATAGGAAAAAATAGAGAGAAAATTAGGAATTTATTGAGACATAAAAAACATTATTACCTATGTCTGTTATCGAAATATAATCTACTATTTTTTATAACTTTTTTAATGTACGATAATAAATGTCGAGTGAAATAGTAATGGATCATTTCAAATCTATTTACGATAAATCAATCAACATCATTTGTTTATGAATCACAAGTAGGTTGGGTTATTGAAATTATATACTTTAGTTATTATTTGGCTTTTTTAGGCATTGATTTTCAGGTATAGACGCTGAATGAGCTTCTCTATTATTCTATAAAATATCATCATTGTAATAATATAAGGATTTTACGCATTAGATGCTTTTGGAGGAGTGTATGATGAAATTCAAAGCAGGG
The DNA here is from genome assembly GCF_042196265.1 of Bartonella sp. AP1QHHD. NCBI lineage: Bacteria > Pseudomonadati > Pseudomonadota > Alphaproteobacteria > Hyphomicrobiales > Bartonellaceae > Bartonella > Bartonella sp. AP1QHHD. The sequence continues at coordinate 29,078 of NZ_JBHIPW010000047.1, read as the reverse complement.
TTTATGTGTAGAGCTTTGTGAAGTAAATCACATGCGCAATTAGCAGCTGGAACCCGTGAGACAAGAATCCGGATTATTTATAAATCAGATGTGGTAGAATTTTCGTTCTTTAGGGCGGGAAGGAAGAAAACCGATAAGTTTGTAAAAAGCTAGTCACATAAGTGGGGCAGCAGATGGAACTGTCTGAGAAAAATTGATCTATTGACAGAGAAGGTGAAACTTTGTCTTTTAAGGAGAAAAAGGGAAATAAGAATTATGATTTTCAAAGGAATATGAAATAAAAATATTTTCGTTTTTTGTTGTTTTGGCAACTATGAAGGTGTTTAAAGATTAATTGTTTCAGTACATGCAATCTCGTTTTGAAGATTGATAATGCTATAACGTTGTAATTGGCAATGCCATTGATTTTGTAAGCGTTCAATGGAAAATAAATTAAAGCCTGCGGGTGGTTTTTTATCACCAAAAGCTTGTGATGCGGAAGGAACACCAACAATAGGAATTTTTTTAATTGGTCCTTCAATGTAATTCAATGTGGGTAAATGAGTATGTCCGTGAAGAATAAGCTCACAACCGTGATATTTGATAACGTCTAGAAAACGTTTTATATCCCGTAGTTTTTTATGCCAAGACGTTGCCTTTGGAAAGGGGGGGTGGTGAATCATGACGACACGAAAAAGGTTGCGCTGTGCTGCTTCCTTTAAAAAGAGCGGTAAAGTTTGCGCTTGCATTTTACCAAAATAGCCAGAAGCTTGAAAAGGCAATGTCGCAATGGCTGAAGAAGCTGCTATGATGGCAACATCTTTGCGAATGCGCATATAAGGAAAGACGCTTTTTTGAGGGATGTCACCTGTAATCCAGGGTTTAAAAAGAGTGCATGCTTTTTGTAAAGCGCCGCGGACATAGGCATCGTGATTTCCAAATGTTAAAGAAATATCTTGAGGTTTTCCTAGGTTAAGTAGCCAACGATGAGCTTGTACAAATTCTTTATCGAGAGCAAGATTTACAAGATCACCAGAGATCACAAGGTGATCAGGTTTTTTTTTGTTCAAGGCATCTATTACAGTTTCTAGGACATCTGTTGCCATCTGACTCTTACGTTTTTTTTGCCAGTTCAGATAACCGGTAAGACGCTTCCCAGAAAGTTCAAAAAGGGAAGGTTGCGGGAGAGGGGAAAGATGTACATCCGATATATGGGCAAGATAAAACATAAAAGCTCGTAGAGGATTAAAAACGATTTAAAGAATAAACATAAGATAAGTTAGTGCTTAAAGGCAAGAAAGATTGTAAAATGAAAATTAGCTTGCAAAAAAGAACGTCTCAAGCGGAATGTTCCAAATAGAATATCCCTAATAAAATATCATTGTGTTGTAGATTCACATATTTGTAAAAAAACATTTCTCAATGCGTTTGAGCTAACTTCACGACGGTACTCGATATTATAATGGAAAGCTTCTGTGAACTATATAGGGCTTACTGTACACTACCATCTCTACACTTATACAAGGTGCAAATAAAAAACATCATACTATTTTCCCCCAATTTTATGAAAATCCTTGCTTTGCTTTAAGAGGATTCATAAGAGGTATTTCACTCTTTTCTTCAATGGTTTCTATCCATACAGCATCTCTTCTAATAATACGCAAGAGAATGTTTTTTATTGTTTTAATATGAGGATATTAGAAATAAGGAGAATTCCACTGTATTTTGAGTTATAAATCAATACGTTATCTAATTACAAAAGGCAAGTAGATACGTAAAAAGATAAGCTGAATTTTAAAACTATTATACGAAATCTCAGACTTTTTAACGGCCTTCATAATACCACATGCTGCTCAACAGTAAAAGGTAAGCAAGCAGTGCAAAAAAACCAGAAAATATCGAAAAATAAAAGGTATTGATTAAACGGGTTTCTGTTGCTTCTTTCAGAACAATTGAATGTGCTGGGGAAGAGGACGGACTTGTTTTTGATTGAATCAGCTTAAATGGAGGAAGATGAATGTTTTCTTTTCCTTCAGGGTGTAAACGTCCGATGTAGCCACCAGTGTGCTTAATAATGGGGGCTAGTTTTTCTTGTGTTGAAATCAAGTCAAACAACTCAAGATTATCGAGCATCCCTACAGAAGAAAGTATTGTTAAACCGCCATTTTTAATGGTAAAAATTCCTGTCTCATCAGTGGTCACAGTTGCAGTAAAAAGGCCTTCTTGCTCTTTGGTCAGAGTAATATTTTCTTTTTTTCCAGAGGGAAAGATTATTTCAGCGGGTTCTGGATGGTCTTTTAGAGTTTGGCGGCGAATTGTTAAATGATGATGGCTGCTGGTCGCACTTAATTTTTCTTCCTCAAGTTCTGGTTCTTTCATGAGCCAATGGGCAATACGACGATAAAGAGCAGCATAAGGACCACCGCCTTCGAAACCTCGTGCCCAAAGCCAACTTTCATCAGAGAGCAACATGCCTACACGTCCTTTATCAACATGCGAGAGAAGTAAAAGTGGTTGTTCATCGGCTCCTTTCATGAGGGCGATTCCGTTATTTATGTTTTGAATAGCAATTTGTCGCAACCACTGCCCCCATTGAGAAGCGGGAAGGTTAAGTGTTGCAAGACCCCTTGTGACAGGATGGCGCTCACCTTCTTTGGTTAATGTGGGGCGAAAAGGTTTTTCAATAATAGTTCCATTGGGCAATGCCGGTAAAATGCTTATTAAAGGTGTTTTCGCAAGTGAGTTTTTTTGGGTAAATTCAGGTCCTGTTACCATCAGCAATGCACCACCCTTTTGTACATATTGGGCGATATAATCATAGTAGATTAAGGGGAGAACAGTAGAGTGCTGGTAGCCATCAAGGATGATGAGATCAAAGTTATTAATTTCTTCAACAAAGAGTTTTCTTGTGGGAAAGACCACTAAGGATAATTGGCTTGAGGGCGTATTATCTGCTTTGGTGGGGGGACGCAAAATAGTAAAGTGAACAAGATCAATATTAGAGTCACCTTTCAAAAGGTCTCGCCATGTCCGTTCTCCATTATAAGGAGCACCTGAAATAAGAAGAACGCGTAAATTTTCTCTGATTCCTTCAATAATTGTTATGGCGCGGTTGTTTTTAAAGCTTAGTTCACCTTTGTGTGGATCAGTTATAACTTGGATAATATTTTTTTCAGCATGAGGAAGGCTAATTTCAGTTTGAAAAATCACGCCAGGAGTCACAGAATAATGGCCAATGTCTTGTCCATTGACGCTTAGTGTAATATTTGCTTTCTGTGGTATTGTTTTTTTGGCGGGGCCTTTATCTTCTACCAAAATGGAGAGCGTTTGTGGTTTGTTGACAAGGGCAAAGCGTGGAGGAGAAATAAACTTGATTTGGCGATCAAATTCATCTGAGTGCCCTGTAATCAGGGCATTGAGAGGTGCTTCATGATGAAGGTCTGATAGGTCAGGAATGTCATGCACTTGTCCATCGGTGATAAAAATGGTTCCTGCATAACGAGAGAGCGGTACATCAGATACTGCTTGTGTTAAAGCCTCAAACAAATTCGTTGAGGGCGCATACTGATTATCAGCAAGTTTTCCAGCTTCAATAAAGCGTGGTTCAAATTGTGGATAATGCGCCAATGCTTGAGTTAATTGCGCGCGCGCTTCATCACTGTCGTTTGTACGTGTTCCAAATGTTTGGCTTTTGCTGCGGTCAATAACAATTCCTACTGTGCTTTTCAGTGGTTCACGCTGTTCTTTTATGATCATTGGATTGAGCAAAGCAAGGATGAGGGCGCTTAATGCCATCAGACGAAATAAAGAACCTTGCCGTTGCGTAACAAGACCAACAACGACAAAAAGAATCGATATTCCACTTAAGAACAGAATCCAAATGAGTGGTAAAAAAGGCTGAAAAGTGAAAAATGATATCATTGCCTTCTTTCTCTTTTAAAGCGTTCCAAGAGTGCTGGAACATGAACTTGATCCGCTTTATAGTTTCCTGTAAGAACATAAAGGACAATATTTAAACCTGCACGAAATGCCCATAGACGTTGCATTGGATCATTGGGAACAAGGGGATATTTCCATGACCCTTTTTTATCGAGTGCCCAAGCACCAGCAAAGTTATTGGCAGTAATGAGAAGAGAACTTACATTATCGCCGCTGGCAAGGGAATTTTTATTTTTTTTGTTTGTTGATGAGGATTCAATCCATAAAGGTGAACCACGGTAGAGACCAGGAAAATCTGGCATAATATAAAAAGAACGTGCAACAACATGATCCGTTGATGCTGGCTCAATGGATGGAATATTTAACTCTTTTAAGATATCTCGTAATCTTTGCGTTTCTGGAGTAGCATCTCCTTCAAGATTAAGATTGCTCTTTATCTGATCGCGCGTGTCAAATAAAATTGTTCCCCCATGTTTCATAAAGTTATTTATTTTTTCAAGGCTTTTGGGGGTTGGTATAGGACTCTTAACATCAATTGGCCAGTAAATAAGAGGATAAAAAGAGAGTTCATCTTTATCGAGATCAAGTGCTGTAACAGAGCCGAGGGTAAGCATTGTGCGCTCTGCGATAAATTGACTTAATGCTTCTAGACCACTTTTACTCGTTGTATCAATTTCATGATTATTGGTTATAACATAGGCAAGATGTGTTGCACCAGCAGCTTGTACACTATCATATTGATTTTCTTTCGTTTGTGCATGAAGAGTTGGATCATATGAAAACAAGGCAATAAGACTTATAAAGGGGAGGAGAAACATATTACGCCGTTTCATGAAAGAAAAAATATCTCCTATCCATAAAATGAGAAAATTGTCAAAGGCGAATAATAAGATGGCTAATCCTAAAAGTGGGCCGATAAGATTTTTTTCTTTTGTATCGTAAGATAAAGGGCTTTTATTAAGAGATGTTGGCAATGATGATTGTTTTATCAAGTGCGACGAATGAGTTAAGAGATTGAGTGCATAAAAATCGTTTTTGACACCATAAAGTCCTGGGGGAGTATGGTAGGAAGGATGGGGTGGATTTTGAGAGTCAAAGATCAAAGGAACAACATCAGAGGGTGGTACTTGTAATTGTCCGTCAACGGCTATAGTTCGCCAAGGGTTTTGTACCACTGTTCTTTTTTCTCTGTATGTTAGGTTTGTGTTTTCGTTAGAACCTAATGTGATTAATTTTTGCAGCATTTGTGCAAAAAAGCCAGAAAGAGGAAGGTTAGACCATGTTGGGTCAGGAGCAACATGAATGAGAATGAGGGTTCCTTTACCATGTTTTGCTGCGGTAATAAGAGGAGTTCCATCCGAAAGGCTAAGCCACGTTTTTTCAAAAAGATCTGGGGTTGGTTCTGCGAGGATTTGGCGCGAGACAGTAACATCTCCTGGAAAGGGAAGACCAAAGAAAAAGCTATTTTTTGCAAAAGGGGCAAGCTTTTGTGGTTTTGTCCAAGACATAATACTTCCAAGGGAACGTTGACCTGGGCGTAGTGGTATCGGAAGAAGGTTATCGTAATGTTCTGCGCTACTGAGTTTTTCTCCTGCAAAGCGGATGAGTGTTCCCCCTTTATTCACAAAATCAGAAAGTTTTTTTTCTGCTTTTGGGGGTATGTTAACAATGTCACCCATAATCAAAACAGATGGATTTTGTTTAAGCAAATGATCAATATCCGTTGAAAGTTCTCTTCCACCGGCTGTTATAAGCTGTGTATGACCTTGTAAGGCTTTGATAATGTAATAAAATGGAGCAAGTAAAGGCTGTGCCATTTCATTGGTATCGGGTGAGAGAAGAGCAACACGGCTTATCCTGTTATGGCTGTCTACCAAGAAGGTTGCAGCAGCATGGTTTTGATTGTTTATTTTTATCCAAGCGATATCATTGCGTAGTTCAAGTGGTACATTAAAAGGAACAAGTGCTGTTGTTTCTCCTTCAGAGAAATTGTTCGTAAATTGTCCGAGAAGTTGATTATTTGAATCGTAGAGGCTGAGTATAGCGGGAGTGTTACTGTGTGTTGTTGAGCGGATAATACGCGCGCCCATGTTTCCATTGTTATTTTCTATGGATGTTATACCGGTTAAATCGGAAATATCAGTCAAATACCACAAGAAGTTTCTAGGTTTTAATTCTTCAAGAAGAGCAAAAGCTTGCTCATCTTCATTTGTTTGTAATCCATCACTTAAATAAGCAATATCAAGAGGTTTTCCTTTGGTTATTTTGCTGAGTTTTTTGAAGGCATGCACGCGGTTGACAGACCAAGGACGCGGTTGCAAATGCATTAAATGCTGTTTTATAATCTTGGCTGGTTGGGGCTCTATATTGTAGATATTATTTTCAGCCGTTGCAACAAGATAAATATTTTTTTGCTGTTTTTCTGCCTGTGCAAGGAGCATTTCAGCGATAGAGATGCGCTGTTTCCATTCTTTTACAGAAACCCAACCATTATCAATAATGAGTGCAAGGGGTTGAGCCCCAGAAAAGCTTATTGGTTTTTGATTCCAAGTGGGGCGTGCTAGAGCTATGATAACAAGTGCCGCTATGGTTAAACGCAACAAGAGCAACCACCAAGGTGTATGTTTTGCTGTTTCTTGTTGATGAGTTGGTTTGGGTAAGAAGCGAAAAGGGGGAAAAAGCTCTTTACGCGGAGATGGAGGAGTTATCCGCAACAGCCACCAAATGACCGGTAGGAACAAAAGCCCTAGTAACAGAAAGGGAGCAGCAAAACTCAAAGTGCCCTCCTTTTTTGCAATGGAGAGTCGCTCATTGTATTTGCAAGATGAAAAATGGTCTCTGTTAAAGGTTGATCTGTTGTACTAACGTGATAAGACCATCCTTGGCGTGCGCAAAAATTTACCAATTCTTGTCGCCTTGCGTGATATAGTTTACAATAGTTCTTACGAAGATCTTCTGCTTTAGTGGAAACATGTTTCTCTTTCGTTTCAGGATCCAAAAATTCTGTGTGACCTGTGTAGGGAAAGCTTTCTTCTGCGGGATCAGAAATTTCAATTAAATGAGCTGTCACCTGTTTTGTAGTTAAAACGGTTAAATGTTGGATGATTTTTTCAGGATAGTCGAGAAAATCACTCATTATAATGACATGTGAAAAGCGTGTAATCATTGAAAAATCCGGAAATAAATTTTCATCTGAATGATTTTCTAAAGCAAAGGCTATTCGTTCTACGACATTAGATGTCATTGTGGGGGACATTAAGTTGGGAATAGCAATATGTTCGCCACTGCGTGCAAGAAGGGATGCCAAGGTAAGGGTAAGAATAGTGGCATGATTACCTTTAGAGATTTTAGAAAAGCGCGAACAGTAATGCATTGATGCGCTCTGATCAGGACAAAGCCAAACGGTTTGTGTCGTTTGCCATTCGTGTTCACGGAGATACGTATTTTCATCACGCGCTGAGCGACGCCAATCAATGCGGGTAATGGATTCTCCTTCCATATAGGGACGAAATTGCCAAAAGTTTTCCCCATTACCGCTTTTACGTTGTCTATGCCACCCGGTTATCAATGTATTAGCGATATGACGCGCTTGTAAAAGGAAATATGGCATTTTGCCAGTATCCTTATGCAGTTCATTTGCCAGCGACAATGGAGGCTTTTGTAAAACTTTTTTGCCAAGTGCCATTCAAAGAGCATCTTTCACAAGGTTATTGATAATATCTTTTACGGTTATATCTTCAGCACGGGCAGAAAAATTAAGAGCCATGCGGTGTTGTAATACGGGATAGGCCAATGCTTCAACATCATCAAGTGAAGGAGCTAAGCGTCCATAATAAAGAGCACGGGCGCGAACACAAAGTGAAAGGGCTTGTGATGCCCGTGGACCAGGTCCCCAAGAAACATAAGTATTAGCAAGGCTATTGTCTTTATGAGGGCGAGATGAGCGGACAATTTTTAAAATAGCTTCAATCACATTTTCTGAAAGAGGCATTTTGCGAACGATATTTTGAATTTTTTGCAATTTTTTGCCGGATAAAATTGGTTTTGCATTTGATTTTTTTTCTTTTGTTGTTTCTAAAATAATCCGTCGTTCTGTTGTGAGGTCAGGATAGTCAATATCGATTTGCATCAAAAAGCGATCCAGTTGTGCTTCAGGAAGTGGATATGTCCCTTCTTGTTCGAGAGGATTTTGCGTTGCAAGAACATGAAAAGGTTGTGGCAAATCATAACGGTTACCTGCAACAGTAACATGATATTCTTGCATAGCTTGTAAAAGGGCTGACTGTGTCCGTGGGGAAGCACGATTGATTTCATCGGCCATGAGAAGTTGCGTGAAAATAGGACCTTGAATGTATCGAAAAGAACGTTTACCGTCTTTATCGGAATCCATAATTTCAGAACCAATAATATCCGATGGCATTAAGTCAGGAGTGAATTGGATGCGTTTTTCATCAAGCCCTAAGACTGTTCCCAATGTTTCAACAAGACGTGTTTTTGCAAGTCCTGGAGCACCGACAAGAAGGGCGTGACCACCAGCGAAAATAGCGATTAAAGCATATTCGATTACCTGATTTTGCCCAAAAATAACTTTGTCAATTTCTTTTTGTAAAATATCCAATTCTTTGTGTGCCGTATCAATATCATCAATAATGACTTGAGCTTCATGATTGATATTGACCTTTTTTATAGAATTGGATGATGGATCATGTTGACTCATATTTCTTCCTTAAGGCGTTTGTCGCAAAAATGGTAATTTTCTCTGCATGATAATGGATATCTTATTGTTTGTAACAGAAAATGAGAAGAAATGAAGTATCATATGCCGTTTTTTTATATTCGTATATAAGAAGAGAAAAGTTTCTTTGGAAGAAATAGACGTGCTTTATAAGGGATGTCTTAAAAAATTTGTTTTATGAAGAGAGTTTTTTAAAGCAATGAAGACAATTTTTGAAAGGTTAAAGGGTGAGTATAAGACAGAACTTCAAACAGGTTGCGTGGTTACAACAAAGTGATATCCAAACACTTCTTCGTGTTTTGTCTGTGGAGGGGGAAGAGGCGCGTATTGTAGGGGGAGCAGTGCGCAATCAACTGCTAGGGCAGCCTATTAGTGATATTGATATTGCAACAACCTGTTTGCCGCAACAGGTTATTGCACGTGTAGAAGAAGCAGGATTTAAAGCTATTCCTACAGGGATTGCTTTTGGTACAATAACAGTAGTTGCTCATTCATGTTCTTATGAGGTTACAACGCTTCGCTGCGATATTGAAACAGATGGTCGTCATGCAAAAGTGGCATTTGGTCGTGATTGGAAAAAAGATGCTGAACGGCGAGATTTTACGATAAATGCGCTTTATTGTGATGCTGCTGGCAACCTTTATGATGATGTGGGAGGTTTGAGTGATATTGCTAGCCGAACAGTTCGTTTTATTGGGGTTGCAGAAGATCGTATTGGCGAAGATTATTTGCGTATTTTACGGTTTTTTCGCTTTTTTGCGTGGTATGGAGCAGGGCGACCTGATGTGCAAGGATTGAAGGCATGTGTTCGTTTAAAACACGGTTTAAAAAAACTTTCTTCTGAACGTATTTGGGCAGAAATGAAAAAGCTTCTTGCGGCGTTTGATCCAACGCGTGCTCTTTTATGGATGCGACAAAGCAGAATTTTGCCACTCATTTTTCCTGAAACAGAACGATGGGGTATTGATGCAATTCACGCATTGGTGAAGACAGAACAGGCTCTTGGTTGGAAAGTTGATCCATTGTTACGGCTAGAAAGCCTTCTTCCTCCTGATCCCATGCGTCTTCATGAAATGGCACAGCGCTTGCGTTTTTCTCTTAAGGAAACAACGCGATTAAAAGAATGGGCAGAGTTAGAAATAATAAACCAAAACTGTTCTGATCATTTTGTGCAAAAACTGATTTATTTTCATGGACGACAGCCAGTTTTAGATCAATTATCGTTGTCTGTCGCTGCATCACATCTTGATCATCTGGAAAAAAGTGATGCTTTGCAAAAAGCAGAGGGTTATGTCAAGCTTTATCAATTTGCCAAAAAATGGCAAATTCCAACTTTTCCTATTAATGGTAACGATTTAATAAAGAAAGGTTTTACGAAAGGTGTACTTTTAGGAAAAAAGCTTAAAGAGCTAGAAATGATATGGATTGAAAGCGGATTTTTAATGGATCGTCATGCACTATTAGAAAAAATTGATTTATAATATTTCTGTTTATAAACTCACTGTTGTTTATATTTTTTAAGTCAACATATTAATTTATAATAATCATTATTCATGTGAAATAAGAGTTCAAAATATTGTAAGGTTATTTCAAACCTGTTCATATTACATCAATCAAAGTTATTGCCTTACACGCCACAAGTGAGGAAAAATGATTACAGAGAGGAAAAATGTCTCTTATGAATCATCTCAAAGATAAGGATTCTCGAAAATGAGAACGAATAAAGAGAATAATGATAGCGGTTTGCACCTTGTATGACCATAAAGAGGGGGATGTTCACTGGATTTTTACTATGAGGAGTATTTAATCATTCATAGGTGGTGATATGAGGTGATATGAAATGGATGTGATGGGCACTAAGAAATGTTTATTTTACCAGCACTTAATTGTTGGAAAATGATAGGCATTATACGCTCTAACTGTTCTTTATATGTTGTATTATTGTTTTTCGTGATAATTTATGTTTTTATAGGTTACAGTTTCTTTCATGATAACCAATTTGGCGTAATGCTTCTCCTGTTGTTATGGCTACGCTCATGGCGAGATTTAGAGAGCGTGCCTGTGGTTGCATGGGAATTTTCAATGTGTAATCGGCCGCTTCATGAACATAATCGGGAACGCCAGCTGTTTCACGACCAAAAAGTAAAACATCATTTCTTTGATAGCATATCTGCGTATAGCATGTTTTTGCTTTTGTACTTAAAAGCAACAGGCGGCGTTTAAGGTGTTTCATGGAGCTTATAAAATGTTGCCAATCAATGTGTCGTTCTAAGGAAGCATATTCGAGATAATCCAATCCTGCGCGTTTGAGATTACGATCCGACAGATTAAAGCCTGCAGGTTCAATAATGTGCACATGTAAACCAAAGCAAGCGCTAAGACGTAAAATCGTTCCAGTATTACCAGCAATATCAGGTTGGAAAAGAGCTATATGAAGTGTCATGTTCTCTGTAATATGATTTTTCTTTCGACTTTGTAAAGAAGCACCACAATTTATTCGAAAAATATGCTTTGAGAAATACATGTTTTTTACGGTTCATTTTTATTCCCTTTAAATTTCAGGGAAAAAGTTATGTATACAGGTCTGTTTGGGATCAGAGAGAAGCTCCCTATTAGGGGCTTCATTTTATTGAGCAATCCATGAAATGAATTGGCTCATTATGTTGAAAAGTGGGATATTTAATGAGGTTAGATCATCAATTTTAATTAAAATCAACAAAATATGCTTTTTATGCAAAAACAGAAGCGAAAAAAATACTCATGCAACCAGTTGGAATTGAGGGAGGGAGAGATGCTGTAAATGTGTTAAAGAAATAACCGATAAGCTCAACTTGTTTACTGAGATATGGTCATAACAAGACTATGTTTCTTTCTTTAGAAGTGTTTATTTACATGCTATCTCTGATTTTCACGGGCGGGGGAGTAATTTTGATTGATTAATATGAATAGGTTTGAAATGAAAAAACCTTACGGTGTTTAGGGATTTCATTCACTCTGTAAAACGATGAATTATCATTATAAAACAGTTTTTTGTATAAACCATACAAATGGCAGGAGTTTTTTACGGGGATGTTTTTATGGTTGAGGTAACGGAGTGATCAAGCATTGTACAATGGGAGAGGGTATGGTAAAAGAATGTTTTAGCAAAGTGTCTCTTTAAGTTAAGTCCATGGGTGAGCAAACGAGGCGGGATTTTCTGTTTTTGGTAACAGCTGTTGCAGGAGCAGTTGGAATGGGAGCGGTTGTGTGGCCTTTTATCCGTCAGTTGCGTCCAGATGAAGCTGTTTTGGCATCTTCCTCTGTTGAGGTTGATCTGTCTGGTATTGAAGAGGGGATGTCGGTAACGGTAAAGTGGCGAGGACAGCCTGTTGTTATTCGAAATCGTACGGCAAAAGAAATTGCTGATGCGCGCGCTACTGAATTGAGACTTCTAAAAGATCGTCAAGCGCGCAATCCTAATCTTGAAGGTGAAAAGGAAGCAACAGATTTTGCGCGTTCAGCAGGTAAAGGACGTGAAAATTGGCTTATTGTTATTAATCTTTGTACGCATCTAGGCTGTGTAACACTTGGGCAATCGGGTAAATTTGGAGGATGGTTGTGCCCCTGTCATGGGTCTGTTTATGATACTGCTGGAAGAGTGCGGTCAGGTCCAGCTAACTATAATTTGACTATTCCACCTTACCAATTTCTTTCTGATACTTTGCTCAAAATAGGATAAAGTCATGATAAGGTTTCCTCCTTATTGTCCTAAAAGTGCTCTTGTCCGTTGGTTTGATAAGCGTTTTCCTCTTCCTCGTTTTTTTTATAATGCATTTGTGATTTTTCCTGTTCCACGTAATCTTAATTACTTTTACACATTTGGCGGTATTTTAACCATTATGCTTTTATCACAGCTCTTGACTGGTATTGTCTTGGCTATGCATTATGTTCCGGATATTCATTTGGCTTTTGAAACCAGTGAACGATTTCGGCGTGAAGGGCAGTTTGGTTGGCTTTTTCGTCCATGGCATTGTGTAGGCTCTTCGTTTTTTTTTATTGCTGTTTATATCCATTTGGCACGTGGACTTTATTATGGTTCTTATAAAAATATGCGAGAAATGGTATGGGTTACAGGTATTTTTATTTATATCATCATGATGGCAATAGCATTTTTTGGTTATGTGCTTGTTTGGGGGATGATGTCTATTTCAGCGGCTTCAGTGATTGCAGGGCTTTTAAAAACGATACCTTTGGTGGGGACATGGTTGCATGAGACACTTCTGGGTGGTTATGTCGTAGGACAACCAACGTTGAATCGTTTTTATGTTTTCCATTATGTTTTATCATTTGTTTTGCTTCTTTTTGTGGGGCTGCATATTTGGGCAATTCATTGTGTTGGGCAAGGCAATCCAACGGGTCTTGCTATACAATCAGATAAGGAAACAGTTCCATTTTCGCCTTATGCGCTTATCAAAGATATTTTTGCTATTACTGTTTTTCTCATCTTCTTTGCCTGGTTTTTGTTTTATATGCCCGATTATATGGGGCAGGCTGAAAATTATAGTGTGGCAGATCCTTTAAAGGCACCTCTTCGTGTGGTTCCAGAATGGTATTTTTTGCCTTTTTATGCGATGCTTCGTGCTATAACTTTTGATATCGGTATTTTCTCTTCAAACTTTGTTGGCTTTGTTTTATTCGTCAGTTCGATTTGCATTTTAATTTTTGTGCCATGGTTAGACCGCTCTAAAATATGTTCAGCAAGATATCGACCTGTTTATAAAATTTTCTTTTGGGCGTTGGTTATTGATGTCGTTTTTCTTGGTTGGTTGGGGTCAAGAGAAATAAGTGACAAAATTCTTTTATGGACACAATTGGCTACGGTTTATTATTTTATATTTTTTTTGGTTATTTTACCGATTTTGCCAGCGTTTGAAAAAAATTGTTCTCTTCCTTCTTCAATTATGCAAGATTTAAAACAGAAAAAAAAGAGACTATGGTAAATGTTTTTGTCGGGCTGGTTGTTATTGTTGCTATGAGTTTTTCTGCTCAGAGTTTAGCGAGTGATGCCTCTGATCAGGAAGAGGGATTTATTTCTTTTCCTTTACAGGTTCCTAAAAAACAAGAATGGAGTTTTTCAGGTCCATTTGGGCTTTATGATAAGGCGCAATTGAGGCGTGGATTAAAGGTTTATAAACAAGTTTGTTCCAGCTGCCATGGGCTAAAATATGTGGCTTTTCGCAATTTAAAAGATCTTGGGTATGATCAAGAACAGATCAAAGCTTTGGCGGGGCAATATGAAGTGCGCGATGGTCCTAATCGAGAAGGAAAATTTTTTAAACGTGCTGGGGTTGCAACGGATTATTTTCCTTCTCCCTTTGCACATGAAGAAGAAGCAAGATTTGTTTTGAATAGTGCTTATCCTCCAGATTTGTCATTGATGGTACGTGCACGTAGTGTATCTTTGCCTTTTCCTGCTTTAATTACTGATGCGTTGACTCATTATGATACAGCTGGTCCAGATTATATTACAGCTCTTTTAACAGGATATCAGAAGGCACCGAAGGAGATAAAAATTGCGAATGGTTATTGGTATAATCCTTATTTTATTGCCGGTAATTCTTTAACTATGGCTCCTCCTTTGAGTGATGGTATGGTTGCTTATGAAGATGGAACCCCAGAAATTATTGAACATTATGCGCGCGATGTTTCTGCTTTTTTGATGTGGGCTGCCGATCCTCATATGGAAATTCGTAAAAAAACCGGTTTTCGTGTTATTTTATTTTTAATCATTTTTGCAGGGTTTGTTTATATTTTAAAAAATCGTATTTGGTGTGGTTTAGAAGAAGAATTAGAGAAAGAAATAAAAGACGAAATAAAGAGAAAAGGGTAAAGCGATAAGGCTCAAAAGAGTATAGAGTATAAAGAGCATAAGGAACAAATCTTTTTATGATGCATTGAGGTTTTATAAAGTAAAAGCAAAGTAAAAATGGAGATGTTAAAATGAAAAAAATTGCATGTACTACTCTTATGTCAATTTTGATGGTTTCTAGTACTTATGCTCAGTCTTTTGAAGTGCCTTCAAAACCTGAAATGATCTCTTCGACGGGTATTGTACAGGTGGGGATAGATAAGTCTGTGCGTTATGTGACACCTTTAGCAACGGATTTTGTTGCTTCCAGTCTTATAGGCGCCAATGTATATAATATAGAAGATGAAAATATTGGTGAAGTAAAAGATATTATTTTACGTGAAAATAATATTGCAGGATTTGTTATTGCTGTTGGTGGTTTTCTTGGCATAGGCGAGAGTTATGTGGTCGTTTCTCCAGAAACAATCCAGATGACAAATGATTATGGTAAATGGAAACTCATTACAAATGCGACAAAAGATTCTTTAAAGAACGCTCCAACATTTAAATACGAAGGGCGTTGGACACGCTAATTTTATATTTCTATTCTTTAATGGATCAAGCTGTTGCTATCACAATCATATGCTAGCAACAGTTTTTTTGTTCTAAAAACTCTTGAGAATTTTTGCGACAAGATTCCAAGGAGCTATTACCAAAGTTTTCAAGATAAACTATTAAGACAGAGTGAAGATTTAAGTATTATGTTTAAATAACATGATATCGCCATCTTGCACAATGTATTCCTTTCCTTCATCGCGGGCTTTTCCTGCTTCCTTTGCACCGCTTTCTCCACCCAAAGCAATATAGTCATTATAGCTGATGGTTTGGGCACGAATGAAACCGCGCTCAAAATCTGAATGAATAACACCAGCTGCTTGGGGAGCTTTTGTACCACGCGTAATTGTCCATGCTCGTGTTTCCTTAGGCCCACAGGTGAAGTAAGTAATGAGATCAAGTAAATGGTAACCAGCGCGAATGAGGCGATTGAGACTCGGTTCAAAGAGTCCTAGAGCATTGAGATATTCTGATGCTTCAGCATCACTCAGTTGTGTAATTTCCGCTTCGATAGAAGCAGAGATGATAATGCTTTGCGCATTTTGCTCTGTTGCCATTTTTTCAACTGTTTGGGTAAAGCTATTTCCATGAGCGGCGTCATTTTCGCTTACATTACAAACATAAAGTACAGGCTTGGAGGTTAAAAGATTCAAACTCTTAAGAATGTGGTGTTCATCGGAAGAAATATCTTTGAGTAATAACCGGACAGGGTTTCCCTGTTGCAGTATGTTTAATGCTTTTTCCATAATAGGTAAAATTGTGAGAGCTTCTTTGTCTTTTCCGGTTGCTCGTTTACGGATTTGTATGATTCGTCTCTCAAGACTTTCAAGATCCGCAAGCATGAGTTCGGTTTCAACCGTTGTCGCATCACAAACAGGATCAATACGTCCTTCTACATGGGTAATATCTTCATTTTGAAAACAGCGTAAAACGTGGACAATGGCATCGACTTCGCGAATATTGGCTAAAAACTTGTTTCCTAAACCCTCACCTTTTGAAGCTCCTCGCACAAGCCCCGCAATATCGACGAAGTTAATGCGTGTAGGAATCATTTCTTTTGAACCAGCGATTGATGCAATTTTTTCCATTCGTAAATCTGGAACAGCAACTTCACCGGTATTGGGTTCAATGGTACAAAAAGGATAATTGGCAGCCTGTGCAGTGGCTGTTTTTGTTAATGCATTAAAAAGAGTTGATTTCCCGACATTAGGTAATCCGACAATACCGCATTTAAAGCCCATGAGAGTCTTTCTTTTCTATTGATTTTATAGTCAAGATAAAGCTTCCTTTTTATAGCATATTTTCAGAAGAGTTATAGTCCTTGTCTTGCGATAAGTGAGAAAAAAGTCTAAAGTAGTAGGTATCTACTTTTTTACCTTAGTTCTTCTTACCTTATTGTTCTCCTTAGTTACAAGGATAAGAAAACTTCGAATTAATGTTAATATTGTGCTAAGTTTTTCATGGTATGCAAATCTGCATAAATAATTAATCGGAGAAAATAGAAGAGTGTTATCTCGTTGTGCCTTTTTAATTGCAGCACTTTTGGCTTTGGCTGGATGTGCTACACGTCAGTCAGATATGTCATCGGTACCTTTTCAACAAGTTCGATACATTCCACCAGAAATACAGGCTTTGTATGGTCCTGTAACGAATGAGACCTATTCGTTACCTGCTGTTGATCTTGCGACAATTGATCCAAAATATTGGCGACAAGAGGTGATTTATTATACATCTTATGCGCCTGGAACATTGGTTATCGATACGCAAGAGTGTTTTCTTTACCTTATTGGTGAAAATGGAAAAGCTTTGCGTTATGGGATTGGTGTCGGTAAAGAAGGCCTAGCATTTGAAGGTGAGGGGGTTATACAGCGCAAGCGTCGGTGGCCAAATTGGGCTCCTACTGCAGCTATGATGGCTCGAGAACCAGAACGTTATGGTCATCTTGGGAAAGGAATGCCACCAGGGCCCGATAATCCATTAGGTGCGCGGGCACTTTATTTGTTCAAAAATGGGAAAGA
Organism: Bartonella sp. AP1QHHD; assembly: GCF_042196265.1. NCBI lineage: Bacteria > Pseudomonadati > Pseudomonadota > Alphaproteobacteria > Hyphomicrobiales > Bartonellaceae > Bartonella > Bartonella sp. AP1QHHD. The sequence goes on along the minus strand of NZ_JBHIPW010000047.1, from coordinate 11,965 downwards.
TACACTTTTCCGTATTCATGGCTCACATGAATCGTGGTCAATTGGGCGTGCTATTTCAAGTGGGTGTATCCGTTTGCTTAATCAAGATATTATCGATCTTTATGATCGTGTTCCCGTTGGTTCGCGTGTTGTGGTATTGCAAAACAATAGGAGTATTCCTACAGTTTATAATCAACAATCAAATGGTTACGATCCGCTACAGTCGACCATTCAGCCAAATGATTTTTTTTAATTTAGGGGAGAAGATTGGAGAGAGCCGTTTGAGTATTTTGGTTTGCTGTTCAATCTTCTCTTTCTCTCAAAAGAGAATAAAAGAGAATATAAGCCTTTCTTTTTCAAAGGTGTATACAAGCTTGTATTCTGTTCTATTTTCTAGCTTCTCACGTTGCCAACAGATTTTGCCTTAAGTTTATAAGAGGATTTTTTTAAGAGTTCTTATTCATATTCTTCACGCGACTGGGACACGCAAGCCAATGGTTCTGATTGTTTTTTATCGTTTGTGAAACTTCATTCATAAAGAGGGATTTATCATCTTTTATAAGGAGAGCGATATTTTTTGCGATTGTCTCTAAGAGAGGGGATAACCATTCTTGATCAGATTTGGTAAAATTTCCCAGGACATGCTGATGAACAAGTTCTTTGGTTCCAGGATGACCAATTCCTATGCGTATACGACAATAGTCAGTACCACAATGGGCATCAATAGACTTAATGCCATTATGCCCATTATTTCCTCCACCAATTTTTATACGAACTTTCCCCGGTGACAGGTCTAGCTCATCATAAATGATGATCAAATTCTTTAAATCTAATTTATAAAATCGCAAAGCTTCACCGATAGCTTGACCAGAAAGATTCATGAAAGTTTGTGGTTTTATAAGAAAAATTTTCTCATTATTTATGAAACCATTGGAGATTTCTGCTTGAAACTTCTTTGACCATGGAGAAAAAGAGAAGGACTGATAAATGGCATCAACAGCCATAAAACCGATATTATGGCGGTTGTTTTGATATTGTAAACCAGGATTGCCAAGACCAGCAATAAGCCACATGTGTATCTTCAGTCAAAGTATGAGTAAGGGTAATGTCTCATAAATTAAGGCGGAAAAAATTCCCGCCTTTTGAGTTTTATAAAGTTTCCGTGTCTTCTTCATCATTTTTTTGTTCAGAAGTTTCATCGCTGACATCCATGCCAGCAGGAGCTGCAATGGTTGCAATGGTAAAGTCTCGATCTTGGATGATGGGAGTCACATCTTTTGGCAGTTGCACTGCTGAAATGTGAATAGAATCACCAATAGAGTAGCTGGAGAGATCAATTTCAATAGCTTCAGGAATAGCACTTGCTGGAGCTGTACATTCAATTTCGTGCCGAACAATATTGAGGACACCACCCTTTTTAAGTCCAGGTGCCGTATCTTCATTGAGGAAGTGGACAGGAATATTCACTTCTACAACGGATTTTGCTGAGATGCGCAAAAAGTCTACATGGAGGGGAAAGTCACGCACGGGATCTAATTGATAATCTTTTGGCAAAACCATAATTTTTTGCTTGTCAAGAATAATCGTTGCAATGGTGGTACGAAAGCCACCGGCATGAATTTTGTAGAAAATTTCTTTATAGGGAACTGTTATTGCCAAGGGTGGTTGTTTTTCACCATAAATGACAGCAGGAATAAGACCGTTGCGGCGAAGTTCACGGGAGGACCCCTTACCAACCCGCTCGCGTTTTTCGGCCTTAAGAGTGTAGCTTTTGCTCATAATTTAAGTCCTTTTTACATGATTGGAGATCCTTCAAAAACAGTAATAGTTTTTGCATGGATATGAAGATATGCGCTAACCAACAGCGATCACTCCATTCTGCGTTGCCTCCAAGGGTGTCTACGCAGAAGTTTGTTCTATAGTTCAAACTATTCATAGATGCAAGAGTTGTGGGAAAAATCGATGATTTCTACCGTTAAAAAGGAGGAAATGTTACAAATTACGGTGTGGATGGAGAATCAACCAATATGTGCTGGCGCTGATATGTTCAAAATCAAACACTGGAGATGTTATGAAGGTTGAGATTGCCTTGGGTGAGATGTCAGAGAGTCGTGCTTTGCATAAATCGATGCCAGCACTTCTTGACTTGGAAGAATTATTGGCGACACGTCTTCTTGTACAAGGTAATTCCGGTTCAGGAAAATCACATCTTTTACGCCGTCTTTTGGAGCAAAGTGCTAAGTGGGTGCAGCATTGTGTAATTGATCCAGAAGGCGATTTTGTAACTTTGGCAGATAAATTTGGTCATGTTATTGTAGAGGCTCAACGTAGTGAATTAGAATTGACTCGTATTGCCCATCGCATTCGACAACATCGAGTTTCAGTGGTATTTAATCTTGAAGGCTTGGATACTGAACAACAGATGCGTGCTGTAGGGGCTTTCCTTGGGGCACTGTTTGATGTAGAACGTGATTATTGGTATCCTATGCTTGTCGTTGTCGATGAAGCACAATTGTTTGCTCCAACTGCAGCAGGAGAAGTTTCTGATGAAGCGCGTAAAATTTCTTTGAGCGCTATGACCAATCTTATGTGTCGAGGACGTAAACGTGGTCTTGCTGGTGTTATTGCGACACAACGTTTGGCTAAGCTTGCCAAAAATGTTGCTGCGGAAGCTTCAAACTTTTTAATAGGGCGGACTTTTTTAGATATTGATATGGTGCGCGCTGCTGATCTCTTGGGAATGGAGCGTCGTCAAGCGGAAATGTTTAGAGATCTTGAACGGGGAAATTTTATAGCTTTAGGACCTGCTTTATCACGACGTCCCTTACCAATCATTATCGGTTCTGTTGAAACTTTGGCACGCTCTTCTAGCCCTAAATTAATGCCACTTCCAACAGAGCGGGATGATGTGCAAGAGCTCGTTTTTACTGCTTCACCAGAGGAAATTTTAACGCCATTTAAACAAACACGAGAGCCGATGAGGGAAAAGTCAATGCACGAGATGTTAGAGGAGGTAGTGCATAAAAAACAAGAGTTGTTGGAAGAAAACCCGAGTTTATTTCCTGAACTTTCTGATGTTGAGCGTGACGGCCAAGCAGAACATATTATTCGGGAGATTCTTGAGGATTCTGAGGCTTTTTATCGTTCAACAGCGGTGCTTTATCAAGATTTTTCAGTTCGTTGCCGTATCCATGGTATGTCAAAGGTTCCTTTTAATCTTTCACAATTTCGGCGTAAATTGGCTATTGCTCAGGCTTTTGTTGATGAACAAACGGCTGTCAGTGAACATTGGAAACATATTTTGCAGATATCAGAAAGTTTGGAAGAAGATGTTCAAGGAGTCTTCTTGAACGTGGCACAGGCCGCATTAGGGGGAAAATCATGTCCATCTGATGCATTTTTAGCACGTCTTTATGGGACTCATTCTTTAAGCCGTGTACGCCGACTTTTAACCTACTTTGAAGAGCGTGGACTTATTGTTATTCACACGCATTTTAGTGGTCGACGTATTGTTGCATTTCCTGATCTTGGTGTTGAAACAGCACCAGGAGACCCCAAGGAACCACTTTAACCAAATAAGCTGGAAACCGATTGTTCTGCTGCTGTCCTTGCTATTGCTTCTCCCATAAGGTCGGCAATGGGCAAAACACGAATATTATGGGTTTTCTCAATAGCTTGTGTTGGCATAATTGAATCTGTAATAACCAATTCTTTCATCTCTGAATTGGCAATTCGCTCGATTGCATTACCAGAAAGAACACCGTGCGTGATATAAGCCGTGACACTATTGGCACCATGTTTAAGCAGAGCACTTGCTGCATTGCATAAAGTTCCACCTGAATCAACAATATCATCAAGCAAAAGGCAATCTTTTCCCGATACATCTCCAATGATATTCATAACTTCTGATTCACCGGGGCTTTCGCGACGTTTATCCACAATAGCGAGCAAACTGTTCAAGCGCTTGGCGAGTGCGCGCGCACGCACCACACCACCCACATCAGGTGAAACAACGATAACATTTTCAAGAGAATAATGCACTTTGACATCGCGAGAAATGACAGGAACAGCATAGAGATTATCCGTAGGGATATCAAAAAAACCTTGAATTTGTCCTGCATGAAGGTCCAATGTTAAAACACGATGGGCCCCTGCTTCCGTAATTAGGTTGGCAACAAGTTTTGCAGAAATAGGAGTCCGTGGTCCTGGTTTTCTATCTTGGCGGGCATAGCCAAAATAGGGGATAACAGCTGTAATACGACGCGCAGAAGAACGACGAAGGGCATCAATCATGATGAGTAATTCCATCAAATGATCATTTGCGGGATAGGATGTAGATTGCAAAACAAAAACATCTTGTCCACGTACATTTTCATGCAGTTCTACGAAAATTTCTTGATCAGCAAAGCGCTTTACAGTTGCTTTGCCTAAGGGGATGTTCAAATAATTTGCAACATCTTCAGCTAGGCGTGGATTAGAATTTCCGCAGAAAAGTTTCATAGTAGAACCTCTGAATCATCATGGTGGGAATGCGACACGGTTTTTAATTTCTTTTTATTAAATTGCAAGAGAACAATTACAAAAGCCTTACAATTTTATTGATTATTATTAAAGAGCTATGCAGTATGTTTTCTCTTTTTCCAAAAGTTTGTTACTTTTAGAGCAAAGTTTTTTCTCCATGCGGCAAAGAAATACATATTGATTAAGCTTTTTAGTTATTACTTTATAAAAATACTTTCAATATGGGGAATGTTTCATATTTAAGATGAATGAAGGGGAGTAATAAAAAGAAGTATCATCTTGCCTTCAATCATTATAACCAAACATTGAAAATGATCATAGCGAAGGCTATCATATTTTATGGGCTGGTAGATAATTTCGTGAAAAAAGCAAAGTACAATGGGATTTATTTTTCCATTTGGGTAAAAAGTTTAGTTTTGCAGTTTTGGTATTGTTCTCAAGCATAAAAGGGGCTCATCTTTTGTTTTTCAGCATAATAGCAGAAATTTGCCGTCCGTAATCGGGTTCGTTGCGGTGTATTGCACGGCGATAGGAGAAAAAACGCTGTTCATCTTGATAGGTACAAAGCTCTACACAAGAAGCATTAACACCTGCTTCTTTGAGTTGATTTATAATAAATGCCCATAGATTAAAATAAAAGCGATTTATTTTGTTTGTTTTTAAAAAATATTTTTGGTATTTGCTGTGGTAATCAATAAATTGGTCGTAAAATTCATTTGTTACTTCATAGTGATAAGGGCCAATACAAGGTCCCAGGACTGCTGTTATTGATTGTCTTTTGGCTCCTTGTTTTTCCATAACAGCAATTGTTTTCTCGATAATTCCATTTAAGCTTCCACGCCAGCCAGCATGAGTTGCAGCGATGACTCTAGCTTGTGGATCAGCAAACAGAATGGGTCCGCAATCTGCTGTAAGAACCCCAATAACGAGTTCTGGGGTGGTTGTAACGAGAGCATCAGCTTGAGGAGGTGCACCGATAGTTGCTTGATGAGCTACGACAACGTTACAGGAGTGTATTTGATTAACTGTGACTAAATTTTGCGCTTCAATAGAAAAATAATTGGCAATCAAAAGACGATTCTGTACAATATATTCAAGTTGATCATTTGAACCTTTCCCAACATTAAGACTATGATAAAGATTTTTTGAAATACCACCTTGACGTGTAAAAAATCCATGTTTTATTCCATGGGGGTGTAAAGTAGAAAGATTTTTTGCAAGAATGGGATGAGGGATAGATTTCATAAAAGTTCCTTATTGAGATTATTTAAAGTGAGGATGGAGATGTTCATATTTGTCAATGAATATTTCAGATAATGATGTGCTTATTGACAAAAGCGCCGATCACCAAAATTGAGGAGGTATGGAGATGTTTTTATCACTGAAATGTAAAACTTTAAATAATTTTCCCATCTGATCTGGACCAGCGAGCCGTTCGATGTCTTGGCGGATTTTGTCTTGCAAAGGAGCACTTTTGCCAACTCCAAGCTGGTTTGCGCGCTCCAGTAGCCCCATTTTAAAAAGAAATTCTCCTTGCTCTAAGATTTCAGCAAAACAGCCTTGTTCAAGAGCTATGTTTTTTAAAAAAGAAAAATCAACATGGGATGTTAAATCATGTTCACCAGGGGCATCAAAAACATCACGAAATCTATGTTTTGAGAGTGCTTGCAAGGTATCGCCAAAGGCAAGCTCACAAGCACCATAGTCGATAAGTAAAGCAGAACCTGTCACTTGCACTAAATGGTGGCTGATTTGTTGCATGAATTGATGCCGTAAGGGGGCATGTTCAAAAATTGTTCCGTCAGGCACTTTAGAACAACAGGTTTGTAGACAAGAAGAGGGAAGTTTATGCGGGGCAGCAATAAAGATGAAATCTCCATTTTGATTGACTGTAATGCGGCGCTCTTTCCATTCTCCATTGATTTTAATATATTGGTTGATAGGGAGTGTATCGAGAAATTCATTAGCAATGAGGAAGAGAGGTTTTGAAGGAATTTGATTAAAATTTTCAATGCTATGGATTTGTTTTTGATAAGAGAAAAGGCGTTTTTTTTGTTCTTTTGCAAGTTTTTTGCTTATTTCGATCAGAAAAATTTCAGCAGCATTAAATGCCGTTTGAGAGAGCTTTTGGATAGTTCGCAAAATGTCATCCATCAAAGTTCCTCGTCCTGGACCTATTTCAGCGAGGATAAAAGGGTGAGGGCACCCTTGAGCTTTCCAGCTTGCAAGAGTCCAAATGCCAATCATCTCTCCAAATAATTGGCTTATTTCAGGTGCTGTAATGAAATCACCAGCATGTCCAAAAGGGGTTTGTGTGTGATAATAACCAAATTGGGGATCGGTGAGTGCCAACGTCATATATTGGCTAACAGTGATTGGTCCATTAAGGACAATAATTTCTTTAATTTTTTCTTTGAGATTGGCCATTTTCTGTCGGTTTATATTTAAAGGCGTGGAGAAGAAGGTAAAACCCTACAAGAAGCATGGGAAGAGATAAAGCCATGCCATAGGTAAAACCAGTAGAATGGAAAAGAGTCGAAAACCATTCTGGATCTTCTTGAGGCGCACGGTAAATTTCAGAAATGCTGCGTGTTACTGCGTAGCCTATAATAAATGTTCCTGATACAGTACCGGGACGTTTTAATGCTTTGAACCCAAAAATAAGAAGACACAGGATGATGAAGAGAAGAAATCCTTCCATAAATGCTTCGTAAAGCTGGCTTGGATGGCGCGGTAAATAGTAAGGATCGAGAGGAAAACAAACAGCCCAAGGACGTGTAGTAATATTACCCCATAATTCTTGGTTAATGAAGTTGCAGATTCGTACAATGCCGATACCAATAGGAGCACCTGCAGCAATGATATCAAACATGGCTCGTATGTTAATATGATTTTTACGGGCAAACCAGATCATAGCAATGATAATACCAATAAGTCCGCCATGAAAGGACATTCCCCCATCCCATACGGCAATAATAGCACTTGGATGATTAAAATAGTAAATGGGATCCCATACAAGAACTTGTCCTAAACGCCCTCCGACAACAACACTTATGGCAGACCAGACAACAAAATCTCCGATCTTTTCTTTATCCATAGGAGGATAGTTTCTATACCATAGAGATGTTTCTTTTAATAATTTTTGCGCATACCACCAAGCAAAAAGAATACCCAGAACGTAACCAAGTCCATACCAATGAAGTGTTATGGGACCTAGCTGGATAATAACAGGATCAAGAAAAGACGGAAAAGCAATGGCTGGGCAAGACAAATTGTTCATGAGTTAAGCATCTTACATTATACGAGATGAATATGAAGTGACTCTGATAGTCAGAAATGACAGATGAATACACAATGGTCAAGTCAGTAGGGAGGCTAGTCAGAAAGGGGGGTAGATTTCCACTGATTTATCGCGGTAAAAAATATGGTGATAAAAGGAATATTAAAAAATCTTAAACAAAATCATTATGAAAAATCTGCACAGTATGTAAGATATAGAGTAAAAGGAACAAATTACAGTATCTAAATGTTATGAGAATACGCTATAATGTGCGCGTCAATAATTAAAATTTAAGGAAAAAGGTTATGCGTAATGGATCAAATCGTATTCTTGATGAATTAGCAAAATTAGCAACGGATGCTGCTGACGTTGCGCAAGGCATACGACGTGAAGCTGGAACAGCTTTTCGTGTGCAGGCTGAAAAGATAGCAAACAAACTTGATCTTGTTTCTCGCGAAGAGTTTGAGACTTTTAAGGAGATGGTGCTGAAAATCCATGCTGATAACGCTGATTTGAAAAGACGCCTTGATGATTTAAAAAAAGATGATTAAAAAAACGCAGACACAAAAAAGTAAAATAGTTTAAAAAAAGAATCTTCAAAAAAATATCCCCAATTTTTCAATATGATGCGTGAAACTAAAAAATGCTTAATCTTGAGTCTGTTAGAGCGGAGCATTTGTTTATTTTTGATTTTTTTGGGGGTAAAATACATTTTTTTGAATCAGGGGGGCTGGCGCTATGAAATTGTATCAATACACTGAAAAGACTTGATGATTCGTTTTATGACTATCAGGTTGCCCTAAACAGCGCGATTGTGTTCTGGGTGTTTGTGTACTGTCGATGTTTTTATGTGTATTTGTTTGGTGTAAAGGTTCTGATTGTAGCAAAATATTGTTACAGTTTAGACGGTTTATATTCTGTTGACAATGTTTTAAGATGATTGAGGATTGTGATGAGGCTTGCATTTTGCGCCACAGAAAGAAAAGAGCACCCTGTTGACTTTATCGAACAGATTGCCTGTGAATATGATTGGTCGTTTGAGCGGGATGCAGAAGATGAAATTAGCGTTTGTGTGGAAGGAAAACGCGCAAACTATCGTCTTGCTTTTTCATGGATGGAAGAGCATGAAGCACTTCATTTAGCTTGTTCGTTTGATCTTTCTATTAAAAATGCTCGAACAGCTGAAATACAGCGCTTATTGCTAGCAATTAATGAAAAGTTGTTGTTGGGACATTTTGATTACTGGCAAAGGAATAATTCAGTTATTTATCGACAAGGTCTTCTTTTGGCTGGTGGGATGCATCCATCTCATATACAGGTTGAAACATTATTGATACATGCACTTAAAGCCTGTGAAAGCCATTATGTTGCATTTCAGATGGTTGCTTTGTCGGGAGAAAGTGCTTACAAGGCACTGCAGTACACTTTGTTTGAAACTGTAGGGAATGCCTAAAATATACAGTTTGTTATTTTTACAGACGGTTTGCTGAAATATTGCTCATAGGGGGATATCAAGAATAGCGCGCAATCCCCCGAATGGGCTCTCATCTAATTGTATATTGCCACCATGGCTGCGTGCTATGTCTTGAGCAATAGAAAGACCAAGCCCTGTTCCACTTGCATCTTGATTTCGCGCTTTATCAAGTCGAAAGAATGGCTTAAAAACTTCTGTGCGCATATTTTTATGAATTCCAGGTCCATTATCATCGATTATCAATATAAAAGATTCTTGTTGAGAGTTAGCGGTTAGTTTAACGGTCGTGCCGTAACAAAATGCATTTGATACAAGATTGCTGACCAAGCGTGTAAAAGCACGGGGACGTACTTGTATTTCTGTAGGACCTTCAATAGTGTAAGAAAATTGACGTTTGTGAAGATGAGCATCGGCGGAGAATTTTTTCATAAGAGCATTTAAATCAAAAGTCTTGACACTTTCACTTCCTTCACCACGAGCAAAAGCAAGATAATCTTCTAACATATTTTGCATGTCACTTACATCTTGCTCAAGCGGTTTAATATCAAAGCCAGTATTTGCTAATGCTAGCTGAAGTTTAAAACGTGTAAGAATGGTTCTTAAATCATGACTTACTCCTGAGAGCATCATGGTGCGTTGTTCGATTTGGCGTTCAATACGTTCTCGCATACGTAAAAAAGCGATGCCTGCACGACGGACTTCATCAGCTCCTTGTGGTTGAAATCCTTTTGGTAAAGGACGACCGCGTCCAAAGCTTTCTGCTGCTTCAGCCAATTGTTGAATCGGTTTGATTTGATTGCGTAAAAAGTAAATTGCTATCAGCAATAAAACAAGAGCTGTTCCTACCATCCAGCTTAAAAAAATAGCAGTATTGGAAGCATAGGCTTGGCTGCGTGGAGCAAAGACGCGTAAGATGTTGTGACCAAGGTGGATACGGATTTCAACAAGATCAGAATCTCCTACGGTATCAATCCAGAAGGGACGGTTAATTTGGCGGGTGATTTCTTCACTTAAAAAATAGTCAAGAATTGCAAAAAATGGCTTAGGTCCTGGAGGGGGTAAGGAGGTAGGAGATAGAATAGAAATATTTAATCCCATACGTTGTTGTGCAATACGCTTGATATCTTCATAGTTATCTTGTTGGGGATATGTTTCAAGAATATCAATAATGGCTGAAATATCATGCACGACAGCCGTTGAAAGACGCTCGGTTACCATTTGCCAATGGCGTTCCATAAAGACATAAGCAATGACCGTTTGCAGAAGCACCATGGGAGCGATGATAATGATCAAAGAGCGAGCATAAAGCCGTTTAGGCATTTTTTTCGTTAACCATCGAAGAAAAAATCTTAAAGGTTTGATCATTCTTGTGCCTATTCAATAGAGAGTTTATACCCTATTCCTCGCACGGTTTGGAGCCATATAGGCAGTGCTGGGTTTTTTTCGATTTTACGACGAAGGCGGTTGATCTGCACATCAATGGCACGTTCACTTATATTGCTGTCATCGGTCGCGAATTTATGGCGCGGAATTGTATCGCCTGCATTTTCGGCAAACATGACCATCATTTCTTGTTCTTTATCTGTTAATTTAATAATTTCTCCTCCTTTTTTGAGTTCGCGTCGTGAAATTGAAAATATATAAGGACCAAAAACTATTTGCTCAATTTTGGGTTGGTGAGGGGGAAAAGCACGTCGTAAAATGGCGTTGATGCGAAGGAGAAGTTCACGAGGGTCAAACGGCTTAGCCAGATAATCATCTGCCCCTGCTTCTAATCCACGGATACGATTGTCTATTTCTGATAAAGCTGTTAACATGAAGATAGGGACATCTTTTGTTTGGCGGAGTGAATGAGTGAGATCAATACCGTTTTCGCCAGGCATCATGACATCAACAATAAGAAGATCAAAATCTAAACTTGCCAACAGTCGTCTTGCTTCATTCGCATTGGCTGAAACTGAAACACGAAATCCATTTTTAATGAGAAACTGAAATAAAAGATTGCGAATACGTGTATCGTCATCAATCACAAGAAGGTGAGGGGCATCGTCACACAAAACTTGAACGTGATTGCTCATTCTTAAAAAAACCTTGATAAAAATTTAGTTTACACAAAATGCAAGTTTACATAAGTTGTATAAAGCTGTCGAGCAGCACCTTTACCTTAAAAGAGAGAAAGTTTTATTTATAAATTTAAAAAAGTTATTTTTGAAAAGGATATTATGGGTAGTCTTAATATACATATTATTCCAGTTACAACATTCCAACAAAATTGTACTTTGCTTTTTGATAGTGAATGTAAAACGGGGGTTCTCGTTGATCCTGGTGGTGATTGGCCGCGGATTCAAGACGTAATCGAAAAGAATGGTGTTATCGTTGAGGCTATTTGGATAACACATGGTCATTTTGATCATGTAGGAGCAGCAATGCAAGTGAAAGAAGCGCTTAATGTAAAAATTATTGGTTCACATCGCGATGATAAGCCTGTGATGGATGCCGTGAGCGAAAGCGCAAAAAATTATGGTATCACTGATGCTTACATCTGTATTCCTGACCAATGGTTAGAAGATGGTGAGTGTGTGTATTTTGCTGGACATGTGTTTAAGGTTTTTCACACCCCAGGACATTCGCCTGGTCATGTTATTTATTTCAATGAAAAAGAGCGCTTAGCCCTCTTGGGTGATGTTCTCTTTCGTGGTTCTATTGGACGT
>NZ_JBHIPW010000046.1:0-1633 GCF_042196265.1 Bartonella sp. AP1QHHD | reverse complement strand
CGGGGATTTTGAACTGTACATTTCCCTCTCTAGACACAATACGCCTAAGTACAGCAATGTCATTAAATACGATTTGCTACAATTTGTCAACATAAAAATAACACATATTGATAATTTCAAAGTGAATCGGTTAAACAGCGCTTATGAATAATTAAGGGTTCAAAATGATGAAATCATTATCCATAACACGCATCATAACATTTATAGCTTTCTTTTTTATATCAGCGCTACCTGCATCAGCGTCATTTGGATTTATAGACAAATTGACGCGTATGTTTACAAGTGTAGATACTATGGAGAAGTATAATAAACTTTACAACAAATACGCGAGTGAATCATATATTGGCTCTACGCATTCTGAAAAGATACTCGAAGCAAAAGAATATGCACACAGACATGGATACACCGAAACTGATTTTATATTGAAACGTCATCTATGGGTTATTTATTGCGGACGCTATGTGAATTTATTGCGGGGTGATTATAATATATTGATGTCACATACGGATCTACCCATGGCTCTACCCAATGTGATAGATCATTTACGCAGGAAATATCTTTGGAAGCCAATGTATTTTATGTGGGCATATAACGAATCAAATAACAGCAAAAATCCAATGATTTATTATGCGAAAGAATTTCTTAAAACTACGAAGGACCCTGAATTTGACTTAGAAGAACAAATTACTGATCTAGTATATAATGTGAGAAACGGTTATTATGAAACGATTGAATTACTAAAGAAACGTTGCAACACCATAGAATGGATATACTATATAATGAAACCGTAATAGAGATTGTCATTTAACGATCAAAATGTTTCTGAAGCACGTTAAGAGCAACCCGCAGTGAATTCACAAGATGTGGTAGCATTTGATCTTCTATAACGAGGTACTGTAGCGCTGCGTAAAGATTGTACTGTCTATAAAGACACTGGGCTTCTTTTAGTGCCTCTTGCATGTTTATAAACTGCTCTGTTGCAAATGCTACCCACTTGTCTCTTGCCTTATCATCAGAAGATGACGGAATTTCATTATAAACAGCACTTGGCAAGCCTTTTGCACACAAATAGTCGTTTCTTATCTGTAGGTACTGTTGCGCGGCATCATATTGCTCTTGAGTAATCACGCCTTGCAAACAAAGCCGCCCGATATAGGTACCAGAAAGTGGATTTTTTGCCTCCTGTAGCGTTAAACCGAAGCGCTTTGCACGCATTTCTATTGCCAATTTATCAACGGCTTCACGCGGTGCTTTTGCACGTGATATACGTCCGTTTGGTTCTCTTACCTGCCCTGTTATTTTAGGGCGTCCCCTTTTTTTATTTTTTTTCACAGATAACCTCAGACACCTGTTTAACGTTTTCCCAAATTTCCTTTGAGTTTGACTGTGTCCCTTCATCCAAAATCACTACAAATAACAGTAACACTATTGATATACCAAGGGCTGGTATTTTTTTCCAATCATCGTCATCATTTATCATCCACATGGCGACAAGTATCAGTATTCCAACTAGAAAACCTGCCAATATATCACAGCATTTTCCAATACCAGCATTATGTTGTAATGATTTTATCTCCTGATCTGTAATAGTATAGTTATAAACTGGCTTAGATTTACAGATTGCACTAAAGGT
>NZ_JBHIPW010000045.1:0-1799 GCF_042196265.1 Bartonella sp. AP1QHHD | reverse complement strand
ATACTGATGAGGAATAGCTCCAAGACCTCCAATTGCTTGATAAGTTGGAGCACTTAAAGGTGCAACACGAGGTCCCCCATAAACATTACCACCCATCCCTGTGTCATACATGTTATACGCATCTGCACCCCCACGCTTAAAGACATTCTGCATCCAAGTAGGAGGGGCGCTTGTCTGCACCTGCTTCTGTTCTGTCGTTGCTGGTCTACTGCTCCCCATGTCACAATTCCTTCCTATAATAAAGCATACCTATGCTATAGCCTTGCTTGGTTAGTGCACGCTTCCAACCTAAACGACCCAAGATCTCCATTTCAGAAGCACCATTCTCACGCGCCCAATCCTCTACAAATTTCAAATTATCAACTTGATCAAGAACGCCCTTCCCACTACATTCACAAATCAGTGCGCGCTTCTTTCCTAAAACTGTCTGCTGTATCTGGGTCGTGAATGCCGCTAAAAAGCGCTCGTCGTCATCCAAAACAAGCCATAACTGTTTCTTGCCACTGCAAATCGCTTCAATCAGTTCCTGCAACGTGATTTCATGTTTGAAACGCTCTACATACTCTCTAAAGGATGCAATGATGTCTTCCAGATAAGGCGCTATACGCTCCATATCCCAAGACGTGGTCAAAAAGACTTTTGCCATTACCCTCTGCCTAAAGGACGTAAATCCACATTAAATCCTGTGATTTGGTTCCAATGAACACCTTCAGGAATGCGCAATTTAAAGCGGTGATAACGATTGCGCGAACGACCATGATAAGCACCCGTGACATATGAACATGCCCTCTCTTGGTGCCATGTAATCGGCGTCTGATGATTGCGAAGCCGACGCTCTCCTATGCTTAAAAGACCTTCCGTCGTATCAACTTCAGCAAACATCTTCGTGATAAAGTTAAAACTTCCATCTGGTGCCCCCATTTCTTGCGAAACAACCGTTGCCTCCATCGGGGCTCCCGTAAACATAACAAGCCGATTGTTATCATCAAAAGCACCAAGCATTGGCGCGCCACTTTGCCAACGAGGGCTGTCTAAAGAAGCCGGCAAGGACTCAAGATTGATCGAGATCTCATCTAACTGTTCTAAAGTATAACCTGTCGTAAACACTGGAAAGAACGTGAAAGGCTTCCCTTGTAGCGTCGACCATTTCTGCAATCCCCAATCATAGACAAAGGTCGTTTGCTCGTTATTGCCTCTCTTTAAGGACCAGTAAATCCGGTTATCAATGGGATCTATAACCCCTTGCATCTCATCAAGAGCAAACTTATCAAAGATTTTAAAAACCGTTCTATCAACCTTCTCAAAGCCTATCGGCAAAAGTTGACCATCAGCACTGATCTGATAAAAGCCACCATCACTCGCAAAAAAAGCATCACTCCCTCGACACGCTATAGAGGCTGCACTGCGCGCTCCACGCTTGTCTTGGATCTTTTGAAAAGCAAACGGGCTCTTGGAACCTAACGTCAAAGAACCAGCATAAATAGCAGAACGAAGAAAAATAAGGGGATTGGTTGTTTCTGTTGCCCCCTGAACGTATTCTCCATCTTGGAAATCCATATAACCACTAACATTATATTGAGTCTCCCATAGAGTTTCATCGCCTTCTCCAGACCAATGAATGCGATTGGGATTATCTGTCAATTGCATCAAACAAACAAAAGGTCCCCAAATTTTGACCAATCCCGCTTTCGGTGGATTTCCTTCTAAATCTTCAAACTGTTCAGAACTAAGGACCTTGAAAACTTGCGGTTTATCATTTTTATTCACCGCAATAACCATGTTTTTAAAAAGAGCAAACG
>NZ_JBHIPW010000043.1:0-1026 GCF_042196265.1 Bartonella sp. AP1QHHD | reverse complement strand
TTGCCATAAGATATTGAATCTCCTCTGAAAGAGCCTTAACCTGCGCGCGATAATGCAATGCAATACGAAACATCACTCCGCATAAAAGCAATGCTCCAAATACTACACACACAACTATCAATATTATTTCATTTAAACTCATTTTGATCTCCTTAATGCTGCAATCTATCGCCCGTCTGATCAACAACGCGGCTTTTAGAAATTGAAGAAAAATTCTCTTGATACCAATCACTAGGATTTATGTAATTATCAGTAACTTCTGCTATTTTTTGTATTATCCTAGGATGCGGAAATCGCTTCTTATTCACATAGCGTGCTATAGATGCTTGCGTAACACCTACCAAAATAGCAAACTCGGCATAAGTAATATTATTCTTTGATAAATACAGTTTTAGTTTAGACATTCCTCTTTATACCATATCAGTATTATTAAAACAAGCGTATTTTACCATATTGGCATTTGAAAGGATATTTTTTTTAATTAGGATAAGAATCATGAATAATTTGAAATTTTTCAGACAAAAAGTAGGTTTAACTTCAAAAGAATTAGCCGAATTGGTAGGGACTAGTCAGCCACAAATTTTTCGTTTAGAAAATGGACAACGAAAATTAACAAAAGAGTGGGCTATACGTTTGGCGCCACACTTAAAAATTACCCCCAAACAACTGTTGTTTTCAGGAAATAAGCCTAATAGCTTAAATGAACAAATTGAAGATATGTTAGAGCATCTAAGCTACGATAATAAGGTTAAACTTCTTGATCTCCTTTCTTCATTTTATCAAGATAAAAAAGAATAAACTCTCTTTTTTCATCTTCTGTCAATTTATTCCATAGTTCCAATATTTGCGTATTAATCGACCATTTTTCATCCATTTTTTCTACTCATAAAAAAATAAAAATAACCATTTTGGTATTGACTTTAAATTACCGTTTCGGTATCAAAATCCCATATCTTAGAAAATAACTTTTGCCAATAGGCTGTATGGAGGCATTTGTGAATAAACCAGTGTTTATAAATTCTGATG
>NZ_JBHIPW010000042.1:0-3086 GCF_042196265.1 Bartonella sp. AP1QHHD | reverse complement strand
GAAGCTAGGATTCACGAGAAATGTCAACGATTTATGATTGGTCGCTTAGAGCGTCGGATAATACGCGCGTGGATAATTTGATTGATTGGTCCGAAGGACAGCATCCTAGCAGTGTGAACACGAGCGCCCGTGTGATGATGCAGCGCGTAAAGGAATACTTGTCAGACACGGGTGGAGAGCTTGAAGGCATTGTTACAAATGATCCTGTCCAACAAACGAGCGTGATAAGGCTTCTAAGCCAATCGGCATTTTTAGAGTATAAGAATGGTATCGTTTTGCGCTTTATGGCTATGGGTAAGAATGTTGGAGCGACCACGATTGTCTTAAATGCTTTAGATGGCAAGCCGGTTTATAAAGCAACAGAAACGGGTTTATCGCTTTTATCAGGGGGGGAAATCCAACAAGGGTGCATTTATACATTGTTTTATAATGGAGATCATTGGCATCTTGTTAATCCTACCCCACTCCCTTTAGAAGAAGAAGAAAGCAATCTTTATCCCACGGGTTTTATAGGAACGTTTGGAATGCGCGGGATTCCAAAGGATTGGTTAATTTGCGATGGGAAGGCTTATTTGCGTCGTGATTATGGTGATTTATTTGAGACGATAGGAACGGTTTGGGGAGAGGGTGATGGCGCCACGACATTTAATGTTCCCGATTTTCGAGGGATGTTTTTACGGGGGCTTGATGGAGGGCGCAATATTGATGAGGGGCGTTCTTTTGCAAGTGTGCAAACAGATTTAATCGAGTCGCATCAACATCAAGGACAGAGCCTTTCGATGTCTCATTTTACCAGCAACGAAAACTTTTGGGATGGGAATACGACGGATGTGTTGGGCTATCGTCTAGGCTTGTTTGGGGGGAGCTCTCTAGCGAATTTTATGGGCATAGAGCGTGAGAATTTAGGGGGCTACATTGTAAGTTCTCATACTCTTGATGAGAACCAAGAGGTTGTTTTGGAGAGCACTGGTGAAGGCGAGACGCGTCCAGTAAATGTGAGTGTTCTGTTTGCGATTAAGACATGAGGTGTAAGATGTCGACGATCTATGATTGGTCTTTAAATGCCTCCTTGAATGCCTATTGTGATGATTTGATTGATTGGTCAAAAGGACAACGTCCTAGTAGTCTGAATAATAGTGCTCGTGTGATGATGCAACGTGTGCGTGAATATTTATCGGATACGAGTGGTGTGATTGAAAGCACTTTTACGGTTGATGCTGAACACCAGACGACGTTGATAAGACTTCAAAGCCAATCGCAATTTTTAGAGTATAAGAATGGGATATCAATTTGTTTTAAAGCGAAGGGCAAGAATGTTGGGGAAACCGCAATTGCCTTGAATGATTTGGCGGCTAAACCTGTTTACAAGGCGACGGAATTAGGTCTCCGTGTTTTATCGGGAGGCGAGCTTCAAAGGGGGTGCATTTATAGCTTGGTTTATAGGGATCATGCTTGGCAAGTTTTAAATCCTACGCCTCTCTCTTTATCGCAAGAGCCGGTTATTCCTGTTTATCCACCAGGGACGATAGGGATTTTTGGGATGCAAGTTTTGCCAGATGGCTGGTTACCATGTGATGGGAAGGCTTATTTGCGTAGTGATTATCCTGCTCTTTATGAAGCGATAGGGATCAGGTGGGGAGGCGCTGATAGTTGGACGAAGTTTAATGTTCCCGATTTGCGTGGTGTTTTTTTACGAGGTGTTGATGATGACCGCGAGATAGACCGCTTTCGTTATCTTGGCACTTTACAAAATGACGCAATGAGAAAGCATGACCATGGGGGTCAATCCTTTACGATTTTGAATGATGAAAATCAGGAAGAGAGTTGGCATGGTGATATGACGATCATCTGGGGATATGTGTTGAATGACCAGCAAAGATTGAAGCTTGCTGAACGTTTGGGCGTGAGAGCAGAGGATATACGCGTGCACCATAAGCTCGCCTTTCCCCATTCCCACCTTCACATGCGTGATGTTGCATTGGCAAGTTCAGGTATAAGTGAGACGCGCCCGATTAATATGAGTGTTGTGTTTGGAATCAAGACGTGAGGTTTAGATGTCCACGATTTATGATTGGTCTTTAACAGCATCTGAGAATGGTGGTGCTGATGCTTTAATTAATTGGTCAGAGGGACAGCACCCTAACACGGTTAATAATAGCGCTCGTGTGATGATGCAACGGGTAAGTGAGTATTTATCGGATACGGGGGGTGTTCTTGAAGGGATTGTGACGGTTGATAATAACCAAAAGACGAGCGTGATAAGGCTTCTAAGTCAATCGGCATTTTTAGAGTATAAGAATGGCATATCGGTTTGTTTTAAAGCGAAGGGCAAGAATGTTGGGGCGACAACAATTGCTTTAAATAATTTAGCTGGTAAGCCCGTTTATAAGGCGACAGAAACCGGTTTATTAGCCTTATCGGGAGGAGAGATACAAGATGGCTGTCTTTATACCGTTATTTACGATGAAGATATAACTGGTTGGCAAATTCTCAATCCGACAAGGGGCAAAGTTTCTTCCTTAAAACGTTTACCTTCCGGTCTGATAGGACCGTTTGCAATGGAACGCTTGCCAGATGGTTGGTTGCCATGTGATGGAAGTGCTTATTCGCGAAGAACGTATAGAGCCTTGTTTGAAGTAATAGGGACGACGTGGGGAGAAGGGGATGGCGCCACGACGTTTAATGTTCCCGATTTTCGGGGGCTATTTTTACGGGGACTTGATAATGAACGCAATTTAGACCCTTGGCGTTCTTTTGCAAGTATACAACCCTGTTCTTTAAAAGCGCATGAACATTTTATAGGTCCGGAGTCATCAGAAGGTCTTTCTTCTCGAAAAAAACGGGATGTTTCTTCTACTGAAGCGCCCGTGACAAGGCGAAAGAGAGCTATAGACGAAGAGTGTGTAGGTTTGAGTGGGGATGCTTTGGACAAGTGTAATCAAGAATTTGACCAAATAGCAGGAAGTCCACAGGTAGAGACTCCCTTTTGGTTTACAGAAAAAGACAAGCCGCCGCGTTTACCTTGGTTTATCAGGAGCCCCTTTGCTAATTTTTTATATTATTCAACGCCTATAACAGAAGGTCTG
>NZ_JBHIPW010000041.1:0-2682 GCF_042196265.1 Bartonella sp. AP1QHHD | reverse complement strand
AAAAAAATAAAAAAAGGGGACGCCCTAAAATAGCAGGGCAGGTAAGAGAACCAAACGGACGTATATCACGTGCAAAAGCACTGCGTGAAGCCGTTGATAAATTGGCAATAGAAATGCGTGCAAAACGCTTCGGTTTAACGCTACAAGAGGCAAAAAATCCACTTTCTGGGTCTTATATAGGGCGGCTTTGTTTACAAGGCGTGCTTACACAAGAGCAATATGACGCCGCGCAACAGTATTTACAGATAAGGAATAATTACCTTTGTGCAAAAGGCTTGCCTAATGCAATTTATGACGAAATGCCATCATCATCTGATGATAAGGCAAGAGATAAATGGGTAGAATTTGCAACAGAGCAGTTTATAAACACGCAAGAGGCACTAAAAGAAGCCCAATGCCTCTATAGACAATATAACCTTTATGCAGCGCTACAGTGCCTCGTTATAGAAGATCAAATGCTACCCCACCTTGTGAATTCACTGCGCGTTGCTCTTAATGTGCTTCAGAAACATTTTGATCGTAAATGACAAGCTCTATTACGGTTGCATTATATAGTATATCGTTCGTAAGTTTCCGCAATGTTCACTGAGTTCCTTTAACCATTTATGATCATTTGTTTTCACGTGAGATACTATGTTATCTACTTGTTCTTTTCTGAAATCGTAACGCTTATCTATAGCCGTCATAAATTTTTTTGCATAATAAATCATTGGATCCTCGTTATCATTGACCACGTCGTATGCCCACATAAAATCGCTTTCACTCCAATCATATTCATCGCGTAAACGCTTTATTACATTGGGTAGATCCATTTGCGACATCTCCTTATTATAATCACCCCGCAATAAACTCATAAGGGATGCACAACCAACAACTGATATGTGACGATACAATATATCTTCCTTGTTAAAAAATGAATATTCTCCGCCATTTCTGAGTGAAAGTTCTTCTGCTTTGCGTACCTTTTCAGAATGCATAGAGCCAATATATGATTCACTTACGTATTTATTGTAAAGTTGATTATACTTCTCTATAGTATCTACACTTGTAAACATACGCGTCAATTTGTCTATAAATCCAAATGACGCTGATGCAGGTAGCGCTGATATAGAAAAGAAAGCTATAAATGTTATGATGCGTGTTATGGATAATGATTTCATCATTTTGAACCCTTAATTATTCATAAGTGCTGTTTAACCGATTCTTTTCAAATGTATCAATATGTGTTATTTTTATGTTGACAAAGTGTAGCAAATCGTATTTAATGACAGCACTGTACGTGGTCGTATTGTATCTAAACGAGGGATAGTGCAGTTTGGAATCCCCGCAAATGCGGGGTTTTTTATTATCTGGAGGGCGTATTTTATGACATCAGAAANCCAAAGGCAGGTCAAGGGCGTGTCAAAGGCGTTCCGAATAAGATGACGCGCATTTTAAAAGAAGCAGTGGTTAAGGCTGCTGAGAATGCTGGGAATAAAATTGGCAAGGATGGTTTGATCTCTTATTTGGAAAAGCAGGCTATGGAATGCCCCGCTGCTTATTTAGCGTTGCTTGGTAAGGTGTTGCCTTTACAGGTAACAGGTGAAGATGGGGGAGCCATTAAGGTGATAACGCGTGTAGAAATCGCGCCTTTGGTCAATGACGACACGACAGATTAATATTGTTCCAAAGCTTATACCGATTTTTACAGATAAGGCTTTGGTGCGTGCTGCTTGGGGTGGACGAGGGTCTGGAAAGACAAGATCATTTGCCTTGATGGCTGCTTTAAAAGGCTATCAATTTGGTATGCAAGGGATATCGGGCACTATACTTTGTGCACGTCAGTTTCAGAATTCTTTGGCAGAAAGTTCATTGGAGGAGATTAAACGCGTCATTGAAGCGCACGACTTTTTAAAGGACTATTACAAGGTTGGGGAGTCGTCGATTAAGTCGATAGATGGTCGTATAGCCTTTCAGTTTTCTGGTCTGGACCGCAATATAGCCAGTATCAAGTCTATGGGGCGGATTTTGCTTTGTTGGGTTGATGAGGCAGAGCCCGTTACAGAGACGGCTTGGCAGACGCTTATACCGACTTTGCGAGAAGAAGGAAAAGATTGGAATGCAGAATTATGGGTGACATGGAACCCGTTGCGAGAGAATGCCCCCGTTGAGAAGCGGTTTCGCTTTTCAGACAATGAGGCAATCAAACGTGTTGAGATTAACTGGTCAGACAACCCGAAGTTTCCCAAGATCTTGAATGAAGCGCGATTGGATGATCTGAGAAATCGTCCAGAGACCTATAAGCATATCTGGGAAGGGGCTTATCTTACAGCGGTTCAAGGCGCTTATTATCAAAAGGAAATGTTGGCAGCCGAGCAGGAGGGGCGGATAGGGCGCGTTGCGCGTGATCCTTTAATGCAAATACGCGCCTTTTGGGATATTGGGGGCACGGGTGCTAAGGCAGATGCCACAGCGATATGGATAGCGCAATTTGTTGGCAGAGAGATCAGAGTGCTTGATTATTACGAAGCACAAGGACAGCCGTTATCCGAACATATAGGTTGGTTGCGTCAAAATGGTTATGAGAAGGCATTGATGGTTTTGCCTCATGACGGTGCGACCAGAGACCGTGTACACAATGTGAGTTTTGAGAGCGCTCTTAAACAGGCAGGCTTTCAAACAAAAGTTATCCCTAATCAGGGA
>NZ_JBHIPW010000040.1:0-7649 GCF_042196265.1 Bartonella sp. AP1QHHD | reverse complement strand
GGGGGAGGTAAAAGCCATTAAGGTACGTAAGTCCACACACTTAAAGGGCGCTCAAGGATTAAATCTAAACTCAGATTTTCTTGGCTCTTATGTCATCTCTTCTTTTGTCTTATGTGTAGCCTGTATAGCCAAATCCTCAAAACAATCCGCTAACTTTTTGTAACAAAAAAACTGCAAACAATTCCTTGAACTCCAAACTATCTATACCACTAAATACTAAGGGGGCGCATAGCTGTCCTAAATTCTCTTTACAGAAAACAAAAAAACAAAACGCTGCACAAGAAAAACTCAAATGCTTGAATTTTTTCTTTCAACGTATGCGCTGATATTTGCTTGCATATCGTCTTAAAAATCCATTTTCCACCAAGGTTCGTCTTAATCTCGCAAAATCTAAAGTAAAAAGGCTACATATTTTTGATGTTTCTGTTTCGCGATAGTTTTTTCCTATTTGAAATGCTTCTGCAATTTTTGTAAGTATATCTTCTGTTTCTAAATGGCGATCGCTAAAATTTTCCATATTTCGTACATTTTTATCTTCTAGCGCTTGCCATAATTTATCGATTGCTTGAAATCCCTTTGTTGTGTTTTGAATAAGACTAAGGTTTAAAAGGTGATTAATAGATTTGTGAATGTTTTTGGTCTCTGAATTGACAAGTTTGAGGATATCAGAAAGAATTTTAGCACCAAGTATAATAACAGTATAGACAGCGCGTAGTGTCGGTGAGGTCATGGCAGAAATGAGCGAATTATAAGAAAAATGATTTGGCTGTATTGCACATGGATATCAATAGAATATTATTCGTGCAGAATGTAGCTACCTTACGCTTGTCTACCCCATAATCCTTTAAGCTATGAGACAATTTGCAACGGAGTTTACAGAGCAATCTTTAAAGACCGTTTTGAGCTTTTTTGTCGCAGAGTGTGTTACAAAATCATAATTGAGCCATTTATGGCGAAGTGTTTTAGGCACTCTTGTTGTGCCACCGGTTGCAAAAATTATATGTGACATGGAAGCTGCTTATTTTTTAGTTTGCATGAGGCACAGGCAAGAAGCAAAGGCGGAGGCACCAACAATCATGCAAAAGGTGAAAGCGATATGATTGTTGAAATGGCTGATGATCCATCCACTTATCCATGAGCCGGCAGCTTGGCCAATATTTGAAATAACAAGAATATAACTAAAAAGAACGCTGGCAGAGAGGGATGAGGTTGTTTTCCCTGCTTGATAGTATATCTCTGGAATCATGACAGATTCATAGACACTGTAGGCAATTAATGCAGTCACAGCGGTAAAGACCCCACCCATGAGGAAAAATGAGGAGAAACTTCCCATAAGCCATAATAGGTAGAAAGTTGATTTATCAGAAAGGCTGAGATGTTTATTGATTATTCCTTGCCAGATACAAATACTGATGCCAACAATTGAAAAGAAAATTCCACTATAAGGGGCGAGATTGCTGTCAAATTTACTGAGAAGTGTTGTGGTGGTGATGAAAATTCCCATGAGGAATGCACAAAGCAAAGCCGTGACCAGCAAATAAGCAATAGAACGATTATGTATTATTGTTTTTAAAGAAGAAAGAAGAGCTTTTTTTGTTTTTTTATTCTTTTCAAGAGATAATGTTTTATGCGGGTAATGATAAACAATTTGAATGGATAGAACACAAAGATACAAACCAAGGAGTGCAAAAAAAGCCATTAAGAAGGTCGATGCGTTGTATTTTATAGCACTCGTTGCAACAAGAGGGGCGATAACGACAGCAGCATTTTGAAAAAAAGAATAGAGAGTTAATGCGCGCTTAAGAGCATTTTTATTGAGATGTTCTGATAAAATTTCTCTCAAAAATGGCTTTGAAATTGCTTTCGAAAAAGCCATTAAGGTAAAAAAGATCAACCATGCAGAAGGTGTGAGCGATAGGATAATGCACACAAAAGCGCTACTCCTTAAAATAAAGGCGGTAGCCATTAAGAGTTTACGCGAAAATCTTTCTAATAAACCCGTTGTGGTTACCATGAGAATGCTTTCAAGGATTACTGATCCAGCGAGATAAAAAGCAACATTGGCAGCAGTTATGAGAGAAGAGTTTCCAAGCAGAGGGAGTACAAAGAAAAAGGAAAATTCAGAAAGAAAAACTGTGCTATAGATGAAAAAAGGAATTTTATTTTTGCCCATGGAATTTCCATAGAAGTGTTGTTAAATGATCAAAGACATTTTGTTGTATCTTTTGAGGAAGTTTTGCCAGCCCTGTTTTTGCTGTGCACATTTCGTTGAAATAGTATCTTTCTTGATTCACTAGCCAGTCCAATGCAAGAATATTGTTTTTTCTACGATGTTTTTAGAAATATCGAGCATGATTTGGATTGAGCAACAACACTGTGCCCGGATGTTCGCGCAACAATCGTAAGATCATTGAGACCTTGATCCTATATCTTCTCCTGATGGGTTTGACTGTTTCTAACCCTATTTAATAACCAATTGACATCCCGCACTCTTGTTCCTCCCCATTGCATCTCTTGCGAAGAGAGCACGCTAATCTCATCTCCATAGATTGTCAACATATGAATGGGATGAATGATTTTGTAACCTTTTAATGAAATTACATTTTTTTAGTGGAAGGTTATTCATTCTCTTGAAATAGAGAAGAAAAACGATAGCGTTCGCTAATCATTTTTCAATTCTCTTTTAGCGCATGCGTTGATATTTTCCTCCATGGCGTTGTAAAAAAACTCTCTCAACAAGAGTGCGTCGTAATCGGGCAAAGTCTATCGTAAAGAGGTTGCATATCTTGGAAACTTCCGTTTCGCTATAGGTTTTTCCCATTTGAAAGGCTTCACCAATTTTTGATAGCATCTCTTCTGTTTCTAAATGGCGGTCGCTTAAATTTTCCCTATTCCGTTCATGTTTATTTTCTAGCATTTTCCACACTGTCTCTTCGGCTTGAAATCCTTCTGTTGTGTTGTGAATAAGTCCAAGATTCAAAAGGCGATTGATGGATTTGTGAATGTTTTTGGCATCTGAATCGACATGTTTGAGGATATCAGTAAGATTTTTTGCACCAAGGATGATGGTGGCATAAACAGCGCGCAGTGTCGGTGATGTCATGGCAGAGATCAGTGAATTGCGGGTATTGCGTTTGTGAAGGGTTTCTTTTCCCATGGGCAAAAGATCGTTGCGAATGGGAAGTTCATTGATTTCTATGAGTTCTGCTTGTAGTGATTGTGCGCGTACAATTTGTTCGGCTGGGGTGCGTTTGCGAATAATTCCCAGACCACCTTGGCGATATTTGTGGTTTTCGGGGAGTGTTAAAGCCTCATAGGAGCCATCAAGCCGATAGAGGAGTTCTTCCCAGATAGGGGTTCTAACACGTCGAACCCGTTGTTCGCCATTGAGAGCAATTGTTGTTATCATTGTTGGTTCATGCAAACAAAGATAACCACCAGGTGTGATATGTTCCCAAAGGGTTAGAACAAATCGTACATCATCTGCGGGGGTTCCTGCATCAATCCAAGCAAAATCTATTGGCGCCCAAGATTTGAGGGTGCTTTCATCAAGAGAGAAAAAATTTTCATTGATAAATGTTACAGTGTCTTTTTTAATGCTATCTTTAAGAAGTTCGTGCCATGCTTCTTCTGCTGATTGACCTTCTACTGTAAAATCATCAATTGTGATAAGCCGTGGTTCGTAATTCTCAAGGACTCCTGAAGGATCAAGCAACGCTGTGCGCTCTTCCCAAATGGCGGATTCTAAAAGCTTTTTATCTTGTTGCCATGATAAATTCGCTTTTTGAAGTGCTTTTGCGATAAAGCGCGTACTATTACCAGCACCGATTTCAATGACTGTGCGCGGTCTTGCCATTTGAATAAGCGTATGGATAAGTTGAGCACTATTTTCTGTTCCCATGCCAGGTCTTATCAGCTGCATCTTTTTATCCTTATAATGTGAGCAATCGTAGCATTCCTGCTTTTACAAGAAACTTTATTGAATCCTCTAGCGGGTATTGAAGATGCATTGGTGTGGCAGCTTTCTGCAAGAGATGTTTTGTTTTTTCATGAAGCCGGATTGTGCGCCCATTAAGTTGATTAATGGCAAGAGTGCCAAGAGGAGAATCGATGATACGACATGTTGTCTCTCGTAAAAGAGCTGTTGCATCATTTTCTGAAAAGGCTTTTTGATCTGTTTCGATGAGACCGTGTCGTAGCAGTGATATCAAAAGACTTCCAGAGGCAAGAAGAGTACCATTGAGTTTGATTTCTTTTAAGGGTTGGACAAGGCAGCCTTCACGAAGTGCTTCAAATATGGGAAAGTCGAATCCGCCAAATGTCGCTCCTTTTGTAGAAACAATGGTGATGGGTTGTATTTGCCGTTTGCCAATGAGTGCTGGTTTGTTTCTCGTTATCTGTACGTCCTTTGCCCATTGAACGCGTGATAAAGGATTGAGTTCACGTGGGTAGACAGCGAAAGAATTGATGGCTATAGGTGGTGTTGGTTTTTGCAATTCAAGTGTGTGGATGCTTTCATTCAAGTCATGTAGCATATAGTCTGCCAGTTGCCATACATAACCACCTGTTCTATTGTAAAAGTTTAAGCCTATAGGGTCTTGTTGCATGATGTTAAACTGTTTTCTTCTGCTTTGAAATATCAAGTTTTGGCAATGGTTGTTTGCTGGGGTTGTTTGTTCCTCCACACGAGAATGGTTTATCAAAATCACATTGCTTGGTATGGGGTTGCATGGGAGATACAATAATTTGATTAGGTGATGATTTTTATGCCATTTTTGGGCATGGTTTTTTTCGAGAGAAAAGATGGCAAAGTTTGCTAGGCATTATCCCATTCCTTTTTTTGCATAGCGCGGTTTAACGTAAAGCCTAATAGGCCTGCGATCATGGTGGCAATGCCAATGATAAATAGTGTGTATTGGGTGTGATGCACTTTTACAAAACCAGCTCCTAGAAAGCCAAGGCACACCGCTGTTTGTATGATGAAGATATAGGCGGGCATTTGGTTGTTTCGGTGTTCTTTCTGAATGGCTTTCATCATAAAACTTGCCATTAGAGCATTTTGTACGCCGTTTGCACCACCAAGGATGAAAAATGACAGCATCATTAACCATACAATGTATGTGAGAGAAAAGCAGAAAATTGCTAAGCCAATGGTTGTGGCAGCCAGTGATGCACCAGCGGCATTGCCAAAGCGATGAAAAAGGCTGGAGAAACAGAGTGGACCAACCACGAGGCCTAGACTTATCATGCTTGTGATTACCCCATAGGTTTCAGCGCTTAAGTTGAGATCGGTACGAATGCGGACAATCGATAAGACGTTGAGAGCAGAGGTGAGGATGATGGTGATGATGAGGGGAGAAAGAGCATAGACAACATTTTTTTTACGCAAGAGCCCTCTTAAATCTAGTCCCTTTTTGGCTTGCTGTGTTGTGGTTGTTGGCATATGTATGTTTAAACTTTTAAAACAGAAGAGAGTGATAAAGGTTGCACAGAGAACCATGATAGATAGTGCAAAGAGCCCTTTTTGCCCGTTTGAGAGACCATATAGCACACCTCCTAACAGTGGTCCTGCAATGTAGCCAAGATTACGGACTGTTTGGATAATGCGGTTGATATGGTCTAATTGCCGATCATTTTTTGCGAAGTCAGGTACAGCAACAAGGATAGCAGACCAAAAGAGTGAACCAGCACACCCTAGTGCAAAAGAAAGGGCAATATAAACCCAAAATTGGTTGGCGATTGCAGCTGTGGCTATAAAGAGTGCTTCAAACAATAAAACAATGGGTACTGTTCGCGCTGGTTGGAAGCGATGCAAGAGGCGTGGTGCAATTGGTCCGGCACAAATTGCCCCGACAAGCCCTGCAAACAGCAGCATTGAAATAGATGCTGTGCTTTCTGCTAAGTGTAGAGCAAATGTAACTTGTGCTGTTTCATCGGCAAAGCTGCTAAAGCTCAAAACAAGGAAAAGTCCCATTTGGGTAAAAATCATGGATTTTTTCTTTGTCACAATGCTCCCCAACATGCTAAAGCTTTTACAGCTTTTAAAATTTCCTTCTGTGCTGTGTCATGTGGTTTATCATTTAATTTTGCTAGATCTAATTTTTTTCCTGATGAAAGTTGAGAAAGGAAATGTTCTAGATGAGAGCTATACTCAAAACTGGCGCAATGCCCATTTGCTGCGATGAGGAGTTCTTTTGTTTCTAGTAAGGGCACCCATTGGAGGGTTGCAGATGCGCGAAGAGTGATTTCATTTTCAATCTCAGAGACGTCAATAAGGGGGCGCTTGACACATAAACGTGAACTTGTATCACAAATTAATTGAGAAACCAGCATATGGCGTTTTAAGGTACCATTTGCGATGGCGGAGTTTAGTGCAGAGTGTTGAAAAGCATTATCAGGGTTTAAATTTGCTCTTCCTGATGCGCGGATATCATGTCGCGTTCGATCATCAAGATGGAGTAAATGCGTGACATAATTTTTATGATGTTGTGCATCGTGTGCTGTTTCCCAAAAAGCAATATTGATATTTGCCGCGATATTTTTTCCAGTTTCAGCAACGTGGAAAGCATCATGGGGAAAGTAGGCAACACGGTCTGTACGGTTTTGCAGCGCAATTGCTGTTAATTTATGCGCTTCATATTCAGGATATTTTAGCCCTTGGAGGTCTTCTCGTGTACTGGGCCATGCAAACATTGTTTTGCCATCCTGTAGAGTAAAACCAAAATTATGAGCGTGATCCACATGTATCCCAACATGGGTGGAGGAATATCGGCCGATGAAGCAGTCAATATCCACGCGCCCACCAGGCCTAAAACCTAAAGAATGAGCTAATTGATCTGAAAACTGTTTTGCCACATCCCATAGAACAGGGGTTGCAGCGTATAATCCATAATACATGACCGCCCATTCTTGTCCTTCGGCATATTGGTCAACGCGGGCAGTATATTCTTCTATAGTTCTATCCGTATCTAAAACAAGAAAGTTTGAAAGAGGACGTGGACTCCGCACTCCATTAACCACTGTTACTACTTCGGATTTAGGATTAAGAGCTAAGAGTTTATGAGGATGTAGAGCGTATTGTCTTAAAGCATTCAAAACATCTCTTTCATTGAAAGGGATGTACGAAATTGACAATTCAGCTGCTTGCTTAGCCCAAATTTTTTGAGAAAAGCCCTCTGAAAATAACTGAAACATGCTATTAAATAAGCTTAATTTTTAAAGATGGATGGATAAGCAGATTTGCATCAACAATACATCATTAAACTTCCAGCGAATCATTCATATTAAGCTCATCAAGCTCACTTTGATAAATTTGAATATCGTTACGCTGTGCATACTTAGTAAGCATTGCAGTTGGCACAACTTCATCAGCAGCCAATTCAATAACATTTTTTACTTTATTAAGTGAAATATTCATATATTTCCCCCCTTATAGTTGATAAAAAAAATCACTGATAACCACTCGTTTCACCTTAGCATGGATTTTATTTTTGTCAAATACAATGTTGATTGCAAAGAGCATTTTAAATAAGAGGGCTGAATTTTAGAGTAATTAAGAAGAATTTACAAAAAAAGCTGCACTATGCGTGCAGCTTTTTATGTATTTGCTTTAGAGGTAGAAGTTTTAAAGCATGAAAGTGTCCTTACGG
>NZ_JBHIPW010000039.1:0-5682 GCF_042196265.1 Bartonella sp. AP1QHHD | reverse complement strand
TCCATTGCTTACTGTTATGGTACCACGGCTATGCGCACTAACAATCGCCCCTGTATTGCCATAACGATAGATAAAATCTTGTAACTTCTTGGTCGAATTACTCCATCTCCCAAAATATTCATAAATCGCTACTCCGTACTCTACGAGCCTGTCTTTAGCTTGTGGGTGGTATGTAAAATAAAGGGGTTCATGTTCATTATCAGCTAAGTGGACAGCATTACCGGCTGCTTCATCTGGTGTGTTAAAAATACCATTATAGAACATACGCCTGTTGCCATCAGAGCCAGCTTGTAAATGCTGCTCATCTTCAGCATTTAAAAAGTGATACAGAGTAATATATTCTCCATCGCTGTCTTTTATAGGTTTTCCATTTTCATCGGTTAAATAGAGGACATTGCCATTTTCATCATGCAAAATCTCACCTACTGGATGTTCTTTAACATTTGCGACTTCGCGCACTTTGTCCCAGTATCCCAATCCTTCATCCGATAAATCATTGATCATATCTACGCGATTATGCACTGCTCCCTCAAGCGGTGCGACATCTAGCTGTCCTACAGCTTGGTGGGCTGCTGCGGTGTTGCGGTTGAGAGAGCCAATGATTTGTCCAGCATCTTGCCCCATCGCCCTCTGTCCAGTTGTATCAGTAAGGATGATAGTCCCATCGCTGATAGCAGATTTGGTTTCCCCTTCTACTCCATCATGCGCTTTTTAGAGGCTTCAGCATTACGCTTTTTAGAGGCTACATCATTGTGCTTTTTAGGGGCTTCAGCATTACGCTTTTTAGGAGCTTCAGCATTACGCTTTTTAGGGGCTTCAGCATTGCGCTTTTTAGGGGCTTCAGCATTACGCTTTTTAGGGGCTACATCATTGCGCTTTTTAGGGGCTACATCATTGCGCTTTTTAGGGGCTACATCATTGTGCTTTTTAGGGGCTTCAGCATTACGCTTTTTAGAGGCTTCAGCATTGCGCTTTTTAGGGGCTACATCATTGTGCTTTTTAGGGGCTTCAGCATTACGCTTTTTAGAGGCTTCAGCATTACGCTTTTTAGAGGCTTCAGCATTGCGCTTTTTAGGGGCTACATCATTGCGCTTTTTAGAGGCTTCTTCACTATATTTTTTATAGGCTTTATCACTGTATTTAAATCCTTCTTCCAGCAATTCTGTTGCCATTTTACGGTCTTCACCAGCTGTTTGTTCCAGCTTAGTGACATCTATTTGTGATACACCCTTATGAGCTTCAGCGGTATTACGGTTAAGGGAAGCTATGGTTTGATCAACGCCTTGCCCTGTTAATGCCTTCTGCCCTGCTTCATCAGTAATGACGATAGTGCCATTGCTGATAGCGGATTTGGTATATCCTTCCCTTGAATCCTGTTGTTCTGCATGATCTAAAACATTTTTGGCAATGTTTTTAGCGATGTCGTATTCGCCCATTGCACCACCCGCTGCAATGCTAATCCCATCACTGCTGGCTTTGGCACTCGCACTGTTGGTAATATCACTGGTGCTGATGCTTCCTGTGGTCAGGCTGTTTTTTTCTGCCAAGGCTGTGCTTTCAATAATACCTCCAGTCAGCGTTGTTTTATCTTTAACGGTGATCTCAAAGCCGTCATCACGGGCTTTAATGCCTGATTGTTCCACAACACTGTGATAATCGCTGGAGGATTGATCATTTTGGAAAGAGACGTTTATTGATGCACCATCAGGCTTTCCATTGCCTTTAACCCCGACAGAAACAGAGTTTTTTTTGCTGGAACTTTGTCCCGTATCACTGCGGCTGACAACGGTAAAATCACCTCCTACTTCCATTTTTACACGCTCTCCAGAAACCACGGCGCCTGCCAATGTGGTGTTTGCCCCACTCGTGGTATGAACAGTACCTGTGCCAACAATATGGCTGTTCTTTTGTTGAACCTGTTCACTGGAACCTTCCCCTTGACTAAAAGCAGCACTGCCTGTTACCCCTGCGCCACCAGTACCATAACTGGCTCCAATATTCATTGAAGCGCTTTGGTTATGGTTTTGTGTGCTTTTCTTGTTTTGCGCACTTTCAAAGGTAATATGCTGTCCTGCTTCCAAGTTGATATTCCCGCTCTGCGGATCATTTGCATAAACAGGATTGGTGCCAGCGATAATATCAGCTCCAACACCATGGATGCTGCCTTTGTGGGCTTTCATATTGACAGAACGCCCAGCTTCTATGCTATTGGTTACAGCAGTAGATGTCTGAGAAGACTTCTCTTCCTTTTCAGTCTTAAAGCCTACGGTAACACTGGTAGAAATATCCACCATCTTGAGAAGGGAATCTTTTGTTGATCCGCTCTTTATCCCATTATAGAGATCTTTGCCTTTGTTATAGAGATCTTTGCCTTTTAGACCAAGAATGATGCCATTGCCGATTTTGTGTTTTGTATCCCCATGACCAAAACGTTTTCCTGCATCCTTTATATCTTGTATGGTACTAAGAATGCCAACATTGACAGAACCTGTAACACCAGCAAAGAAATTTTCATGGTTTTTTTGTGTCTTAGAGATATCTTGGCTTTCCGAAAGCGTGATATTATTACCGGCATCAATGTTCACATCACGATTTGCCGAAACAATAGCTGCTTGCATATTTACATCATTGTCAGCAGTAATCTGCACATCTCGGCGTGCCGTGATGTGTGATTGTGCGGAAGTGGTTTCCCATTGATCGCCCGTATCTTTGACGCTTGCAACCCCAACACCCAAAGAAACACTACTGCTGCTCTTTCCAAACTGAATGCCAAAACCTGAACGCTTTTCTTCAGAATTTGACTTATGGCTATTATGACCCACAAGCACATTGACATCACGAGCTGCCGAAAGGTTAATATTCTCACCTGCAAAATCAGAGCCCACTATGCTCACATCTTTTTTCTTGGCAATGATGTTGATAGTGCCATACGCATTGAGAGAAGAGCCTTGATGTTCAAAACTCTCTTCATTTTGCACCTTTTCCTCACTCCCATATATCGACACAAAGTCCTCACCTGAGCCCGCGCCAAAACCAGATGCATGTTCTTCTGAGTGGCCGCTATGGTGATCTTGCATGCCATCAATCGTCACATTTTCTGCTGTCACATTGATGTTTTGACCTGAAAGCAGATGAGAAGCAGTAATTGTGGACTCTTTTTCTGCTTGCAAATCAATGTTGCCCGTTGCCTCAAGAACAGAGGAAACTGTTGTGGTGTGCGATTCAGATTTATCGGAAGATTTCTCATGCAAAAAGCTACTTGATGACGATTGGTATTGCTGATCGTAGTGTTCTTGAGCGCCTTTTATGAGAATATTCCCACCAGAGTGAATAGAAATATCTGCTTTTGCTTGATCTGGTGTTTCCTCTTCTTTTCCAGCAAAAAGCATCGATCCAATGATTTTTGTATCGTTGCCAGATTCAAAGGCCATCCCTTCACCCCCTGTTATACTTGAGCCCACAACTTGAGTAGCCTCAACATTATTATGGACTCTCTCACTAAATATTCCATCCTCTTTGTGATCGGATATCTCATAATGTAAGCTATCTTCTGCATTGTTGATCAGGATATCGTTACTGGCTTTCAGCCCCACCTTGCCCTTGGCATCTATATCGGAAGCCGCCATATGGATATCTTTTCCAGAGAGAACAGTGGTCTCTTTTCCAGAACTTAAATGAGAGCCATTGTGTAAAGCAACATGAGATGTTTCACTCCCATTCTGATTATCCATACTATTGCGTGTGGCATCAATCGAAACATTCCTCTCAGCTTGCAAGAGAAGTTTATCCTTTGTTTGAACATCAGAGCCTAAGATATTCAAATCTTTTCCAGAGGCAAGTGTCGTCGAGCCACCAGAGTTGACTTCTGATTTATGATGCATGGTAGCATCACCCTGTTCATCATGGTAATGGGTTTCTGCTGAACCGATCGTCAAGTTGCCTTGTTCTGTAGCCATGGCAAGATCACCTCCGGTAGTGATCCCCACCCCTGAGGCTGTGATATCTTGTTTGGCAATCACCGTTGCATTACCACCAGCAGAAAGTGCCTCGGTGTTTAATACTGTCTCCACGCCGTCAACCGTTGTGCGCCCTGCATCCAAACGAATATTCTTCTCTGCAAGCAAAATAGCATCACCACCCGCCGCAAAATGCCCTCCTTGACTAAAGATATCCCCGCCATGCACATGCAATTGGTGATTTGCCGCAATACGCCCTGAATTGGTTATTGTGGAATTGCTTGTATTTTGGCTGGTGATATTGACATCATCGCCCATGATCAAAGCCCCAGCAGAAACAAAGGAGGCTCTGTCTTTTTCAGGGATATAAAGCACCGGTGCATAAACATCCATGCCCTTGACCTGTTGGCGTACATAAATCACCATCGGGGCTTCTAGGGACGCCAATTGTTCTTCACTCAAAGCCTCACCAAAGGGGAGATTGTGGGCTTTTGCATATTCTGCCCCGACATCCAGCAAGGTTTTGACTTGTTCAATGGCATCACTTCCAGGAATAAAGGAGCCTTTGCCCAAACCTTGACCAACCAGATCACGCATTTGTTTCTCAATCAGCTGCTTTTCGAAATAAGCATCGCCTAAGAAAAAAATCTCCCGATCAGGATTGTAGCCAATTCTGTTCAAATAATAAGCTGAGCCATAAAACTTGCCAACATCAAGGAATTCTGCCCGCGTTTCATAAATAAAATTTTGATTGGGCAGTGTGCCACCAACCCCACCCGATTGGGGCTTTGGTAAAGGGAGCCCCTCAGACAGTTCTCCTGCATTATTGAGATCGACTTTTGGTGTAAAGAGAGCATCAACCCCGGTTAAACCACTTAAGGCCTCCAGTGGATTGCCTTCAACGGTTTTTGCTTCAAAATGCGCATCCCCTGTAATCGAACCTTCCGCTGCCGTGTTATTGAGTTGATCGACCACCAGATTTAAAGTGCCGCCCGCTTGGACAAGACCAGGAGCTGCATCAAGAGCTTCTGAACCAGTTTGGCGATCCTTGCCATCGACTATATCTAAAGAAACATCGCGGCTTCCATCAGCTTTATAGCCATAACAATTGTCTGTGTCTGCTTTACAATGCATAAAGGTATTTTTATAGGCTGTTGCACCCAAATTGGTGAGCACATTGGCGTGGATATCGGCATTTCCCCCCGCTTCTATAGTGCTATAATGGTTGTCAATATTATCGGCGTTAATGATGAGATTGCCGTGAGATTGTATCATCCCCTGAATGGTGGGCTTATGCGAAAACCCCTGCGTGACAGTTTCTTCTGTCATATGTGACTGATTATTCCATTGATACCGTCTTATATTACTTTTTGTTTCATCATATTTCCAAGTAAATGCCCTATAAAATGCTCCATCTTCCAAAGTTGCTTTACCGTACGTTCCTCCTTTGTTAGCCCACAGCTCTTTATCAAATACAAACACTTCTTTATGTACATAGTATTCTGCACTTATTAGTATATCCTCAAAGTGCCCCTTTCCCCAAAGGTTGGGACCATCATGATATAACATCCCATCACTGAGTTGATCAGAACCCTTTGGTTTTTGGAAAGAAATATCGCTATATTCGGTTTTTTCCGTGATGACGGGCGTGCTATCAGCTTCGTTTTTTAGAGTGTTGGTTTGGATATTTAAGTTTCCACCGGCTTGAATCAAGCCTGCTTTGTTA
>NZ_JBHIPW010000038.1:0-3935 GCF_042196265.1 Bartonella sp. AP1QHHD | reverse complement strand
GCTGCCGTTTAGTTTGAATAATCTTAGAAAAAATAAATAGTTAAAGGGAAAGTAATGGTTTTTATAGATTTTGACCCGAGATATAAACATTTCGAACTCAAACGAAAAAAAACGACAACAGAGCGATTGCAGGAAGGAATAGATGAAAGTCAAAGACTGGATAAAGATAGAAAATTACCATTTATTCCTCAAGTACCAGTTCTCCCTAGTATGATTTCTATGAATAATCCATATGATGTGTATCACGGTTCTCTAGTTCCGATAGGCTCTATTTATCCTAATGAGGAAAATAAACCTTCGTTTCCAATTCCAAGAGAAAAAATTCCACCTAGTGTAGGAAATCATGCATCTGTTGTAACAGAACCAGTGACACCACAAGAACAGAATTCTAAACCAGAACCTAGTTTTTGGGATAAACTTTCTCGTTTTTCACAGTCTGATGTTAGTAAAAATATTGATGATTTTCTTATGGGGGCGATAACAGCAAGTCCAGATTCGTCTGGATGGCAACTTTTTGCCAAGGGGCTGAAGAACTTGCATGAAGGAGATAAACAAAGAGGGCAGGTTAACCAGACTGTCGAGTATCTAAAGTCCAAAGGCTACAGCGAAGAAGAAGCTGCTGTCATGGCAAGGAATCCTCAAATGCTTAGTGCATTGTTAACAGGTGGTGATACTCCTAAGTTACCTCTGGGGCATCAATGGTATATCAATCCGGAGACAGGTGAACGTGAAGCGAGACCGATTAAAGGATCTCTACAGGAATTGGAGTATAATCAGAAAAAACGAGACATAGAAGAGTGGGAAACAAATAAGAGAGAGTATGTGAAAGAAGTTGCATTAGAAATTGATAATACTATGGGTGCGGTTAATCATGCCATTAAACTTATAGAGAGTAATCCAGATTGGGTTGCTGGTAAAGGTGGTACGGTTACTCAAATTTTCCCAGGATCTGATGCCAAAACATTAAAATATCTATTTACTCAGATTCAAGGCGGTGTCTTTAAGCGAGTGATTGCATCAATCAAAAAACAAAGTAAGAATGGAACCGTAGGTGTTGGTCCATTATCTGAGAACGAAAGCAAGTGGTTAGTATCATCTTATGGTACTTTAGATATTAGTGACAAGCCTGAAGTATTACATACAAGACTTTTAAATATTAAGAAGATGCTTGCACATTTTCAAGAATTTAATGATGAAGAAATTTATAGGTTATCACATGGATTGGAAGTAAAAGAGCGTAAAAAAGACCCTTCTCAATCTTTTACTAATGGGTTGGTGTCACAAGGAGGTAGTGAAAATATACCAAAGATGAGTTTAGAAGAGGCATCTATTAAGGATAACGTACTTTATTTTGTGGATAGTTCCAGTGGTGAATTTCTGGTTAAGGAGTAAATATTAATGGCCCCTTATAAGACTTCTGGTGCGATTAATTCTCAATATGTATATGCTAAGAATGGGACACGTTTTCGTGTAGTTGAAGATTCTGCTGAGATTGAAAAGATTATAAGATCAAATGCTAACAGTTCTTCTTCATCTTCTCCTCGATATGTATACGCTAAGAACGGAACACGTTTCCGCGTAGTTGAAGATCCCGCTGAGATTGCGAAGCTATCTAATCAATCAACTACAACAGATGATTTCTCATTTGATGATAAAGATCTTACGGTGTTGGATGCTGTTATGAGGAATAGCGCGTCTGGTGCGACGGCAGATTATTTTGACGAGATGAAAGCAGCCAATGAAGCGGGTTTTATAGATTATTGGCGTGGTGATAAGAAAGCAGAGGAGATATATAATAGACGGGTAGCTAAGGAGCGCGCTTACCAAAAAGCCTTGCAAGAGAAATATCCTATTTGGTCTTCTATTGCTTATGCTGCTGGTTCACTTGTACCGACAGGACTCTCACTTTTTGTGCCTCCATTAAGGGCTTTGGCTCTTGCAAAGCATATGTCAACACTTGGAAATATTGGTAAGGCGATGATGTTCGGGGCAGGTTCAGGAGCTTTACATGGCTCTGGAGCAGGAGAGGGTCTTTCTGGTCGTCTTATATCGGCAGGGTTTGGTGGTGGTATTGGAACAGTAGCTGGTCCTATTGGTTCTCTTGCCGGTACAGTTGCTTCTTGGGGTACAAAAAAAATGGCAAGGGGATTGCAACATGTTCCCTATATTCCCTTTATGAAAGGAGGGCGTTTTAATCCTGCTCATAAGGAAGTTCAAACCAAAGCGGTTAGGGAAGTTGCAAAAACATTATATGATGATGGTGTTGAGAATGTTGCAGAGCGTCTTGGCTCTGCGCCACGCCATGCATTTTTGACAGATATCAGTCCAAATTTAGAAGTATCCCTTGCGAATATGGGGAAAACAAATGCGCGTGTTTCTGAACTTTTGAAAGGAGCACATGGGGAACGAGTGCAGAATGCTATTCACCGTATTGGTCAGTCGGCAGATGAAAACATTACACCTCTTCAAGATACGAAAGTTTTAAAAAGGGTACTTCAAGAGCAAGGAGAAAAAGAATATCAACCTATTTATGCACAGGTGTATCGTACTCCAGTAGGAAAAGAGCATTATGCAGCTCTTAATGATCTTTTTGCACATGAAGCATTTCAAGAAGCAGTCGAGCGAGCCGTTAAAGTCTTAACAAAGGACCGTCGCCTTGCAAAACCAGAGATGTTTTATTCGAGAGAATTTAGGCACATTAATTACAAGCCTACGATGGAGTTATTAGATCAAACGAAGAAGTCTCTCGATTACCTTAGCAAGAAGTATCATAATTTTGGTGATAACCAAATGGCTCATGTATATAAATCGCTTAAAAAAGACTTAGTAGAGATAGCGGACCAAATTTCTCCTACTTATAAAGCAGCACGGGCTAGTGTAGCCAAATATGAAGGTTTTGAAGAAGCGATAAAACAAGGCAAAAACATTGCACAGAGGGACGTATCGGGAGAGGGGATTGCAGAAGGTCTTCGTAAAGGAGCAATGCCTAGTGGTCTCAATACTTATCATGTAGGGATGAGAGACTATATTGATGATCTATTAAAAGGTTCGCGTCCTATTAATAGCCTTTCAAATATTTTACAAACGGGTAGCATGTCAGATAATCTAAGCAGATCTTTAAGCTCTAAAAACATTCATGCGTTTAGAAAAGCTGTAGAGGGTGAAAGGTTCTATGAAGATGCGGCGAAAAGAGCACTGAAACCGTTTCAAGGAACGCCTGAACATAATTATTTAACAGGTGTTAATATACCGTATGGAAAAACTAGTGCAGCACATGCAGGGGCAAAAATTATACAAAATATTTTATCTGATACGATTAGAAAATTGCCACAAAAAGAAAGGCAAATACTTGAACGTGATATAGCGAAATTAGCAACTTTTGGCGTTAAAGGTATGAACCAGAAGGAAGTTGCTCAAATGTTACAAAGATTTATACGATTACATAAAGCAGGAATTGGTAGTGACCATTTTTGGCATTTCATTTCTTCGGCAGCGTTAGGAGAAGCGGGAAGATTTTTAAGGAGTAAGGGTTAATGACCCGTTCTAGTCCTTCTGTTAATCAAGCGATCCGTCAAGCAGCAGCGCGTTATGGTTTGCCAGAGAGTTATTTGTACCGTGTTGCGCAAGTGGAAAGTGGAGGCAATCCGAATGCAAGGAATCCCCGTTCTTCTGCGGGTGGGTTGTATCAATTTATAGACAGCACCGCCAAACAATATGGTTTGCAGGATCGTTTTGACCCCATACAAGCAGCTGATGCCATGGGGCGCTTGACGCTTGATAATCGCAATCATTTAAGCCGCCTTTTGGGAAGAGCGCCTAGTGAAGCGGAGTTGTATTTAGCCCATCAACAAGGAGCAGGAGGAGCCGCGCGGCTTCTTCAAAATCCCCATGCCAATGCGGCGCAAATTGTTGGGAGCAATGCGGTTGGCTTGAAT